>JAOZPL010000017.1 GCA_029932795.1 Candidatus Zixiibacteriota bacterium
CGTGGGATTTGGTATGGTAATTTAATGGCCCTCTCAATATGGAAGTCTAACTTATTGAAATACAAGGTCTTACATGCTCGGGGTTATCGGAAATAAGTTCTCAATCGGTAAAGAAACATACCAGCCATATTCGGCTGAGATCCATTATTTCAGAATCGATAAGCGGTACTGGTCGATTTGTTTTGAGCGGATCAGGCGCGCCGGGTTCCGGATTATCTCAACGATAGTACCGTGGAACGTCCATCAGGATGCCTCACGGCATATCGATTTCAATGGTCTGGACGATCCGCGAAAGGATCTTATTGTGTTCCTTGAACTTGCCAGGGAGTTCGGATTCAAAGTGATCCTTCGCCCCGGCCCTTTGGTGGCAAGCCAGTTGAAAAACGGTGGTTTACCGGAATTCCTGTTTAGCGATATCAAGGTCTTTGCCCGCGATGCTCACGGCCACGAGATCAAGTTAGAGGACAAACAGGGGGTTGAAAGCGGCTATCTGCCTAGCTATCTCCATGGAAACTTCCAGTTCCATCTCAAGAACTTCTTCAAAGCCTTCATCGAGACCACCAAAAACTATGTGCACCCCAGAGGCCCGGTATTTATGGTCGAACTGGATTATGAGACCTCATTTGGGAGACTTCTGCAGCCGGATTCGGCAGATTATAATCCGGATGTGCTGTCCCACCATTACGGTCCATTCCTGGAGAGTCTGTACGGAGACATCAAGAAACTCAACGCCCGGTACCGGGAGAAAAACGCCGATTTTACCAGCGTTGAGCCACCACGGCAGTTCACCAATCTTGCTATCAACAACTACCCGAAGGTATTCGACTGGTTCCGGTTTCGCGAAAGTATGCTTAATCAGTACCTAGAAGTACTTGAGGATATTTTCAAATCGTATACGGTGGAACCGCTCTTCTTCCGGTCCCTCTATTTCCAATCGGGGGAGCTACTTCCGGCATTTAATCTGGTACCGGAAGATCGGTCACCGTTCCTGGGATGCAACGTGTTTCCGGAAGGCACTTACTTCGACCTGGTCAACAAGGCACGCTTTCTGAAAGGGGAGTATGGTTTTGCCTTTGCTACCTCCTTTACTTCCGGCTCTGCTGCTGCCGATCCGGACCGTGAACAAGACATAGCCCCGGTGCGGAACAACCAGCGGCGGTTCTACTTTGCAGCCGGATTGTCGACCGGGTTCAAAGGACTGAACCACTGCATGTTCGTTGACCACGACCACTGGCATGGCGCTCCTCTTCACAATGACGGTACGGTCTCGGACGGATACGAAGTGGTCAAAAACTTCAATACCGCCATCTCTTCGATTGGCTTTGAGGAGATGAAGTCTGAGCCGGAGATTGCCGTTCTCGGTAACCGACTGTACTATTGGCTGCGCCAAACCGAAGCAGTCAAGGAATTCAAGTATGTCAGAAGGCTGATGGATGACTCAACCTCTGGTTTCTGTCGCGACCTGATGCGGCTGAAACTCGACTACGCCATCCGCGAGAATCGTGAATTCGACACTATGCGCCACCTGAAGATGCTCTTTGTACCCACCACCGAAATCATGCCCCACCGGGATCAGGAGGCACTGGTCGATCTGGCGAAAGCAGGGGTCACGCTCATCCTGTGCGGCGTGATGCCAAGGTATGATGAGAACTTTAAAGACTGCCAGATTCTGGCCAATCATTTCCGAATTAAAACCACGGTCGACTACCACATCGGCACGATAACCCACAAACGCGGATCGTTCACCAGCTATATCTATGCCTCCATCCGTACCACTGATGATGCCAAAGTAAAGAAGACCTGCAAAGCAGGTAGCAAGTTAGTTGGTGTCTGTTCCACTCGGTTCAAAGGGAATCTTTACCTGTTCGCATTCGATATAGCTTCCGGCGGCAATCACAATAAGCTGGCTTTTGTCGAATCCGTCCTTGAAGCGGAAAAAATCACCAGTTATCTGGATTGCAGTGATCCGTCCGTGGATATCTCCTTCCAGAAGGGTGATAAGAAAGGCCTTCTTTTTATCGTCGTGCCACCACCGGGAGAACTATCCGACGGATTGGAAACCGGTACCAAAGAAATCATTATCCGTGCCGATCTAAAACAGGTCGGTTTTCCAGCCGCCAAGCTTAGGCTGACCAACCTGCTCGAGGGCGAAGAGGCAAAACCAATAAGGACAACGGCCAAAGACCTTAAGGTTGGCATTCCGCTTAAGATCAATTACCCTGAAGGATTAATCTTCCTCGTCGAGAAGCGGTAGTGGTGAGAACCCTCTGAACGGCACGGTAAAGATGAATCTGTTCCCCCTCAGAAAACTCCCCGTGCAACTCCGCCTGCTGTACATTGTCATACTTGTTCCAGCTCTCATTCTCGGCTGTCGTTCGAACAAACTGACGGATTATCATGAGAGAGGAGCCATTGCCTGCACCTCGCCGATTGCATCGGAAATCGGTCGACAGGTGTTCATCAGGGGAGGCAATGCTTTTGATGTCGCCGTGTCTGTCGGATTTACCCTGGCCGTTGTCTATCCACAGGCCGGTAACCTCGGTGGTGGTGGTTTCGCCGTCATTCGCGATGGGACAACCGGCAGGATCACAGCCCTTGATTTTCGCGAACGCGCCCCTCGAGCGGCAACGGAAGAGATGTTTTTGAACGAAGCTGGCGAGGTAGTCGCTCACCTGTCCACCTATGGCGCTCGGGCAAGCGGTGTCCCCGGTAGTGTAGCCGGGTTGCATGAATTATGGGAAGAGTACGGTAGCCTTCCCTGGGGAGATCTCCTGACTTTTGCAGCACGGCTTGCCGACACCGGCTTTCTGCTCGACGAATATCTCGCAAAGGCGCTGGAGTCACACCGCAAACAACTGCAGGGCTTTCCTGAGACAGCCAATATCTTCTTCCCCGATGGCCGTCAACTGGAAGCCGGCGAGAGGCTGATTCAAAAGGACCTGGCCGCCACCCTTCAGCAGATCGCCTCCGAAGGCCCAAACGCCTTTTATCACGGACGGACTGCGGCCTTGATCGATTCCTGCATGAAACGACATGGCGGCCTGAT
This sequence comes from Candidatus Zixiibacteriota bacterium, assembly GCA_029932795.1. GTDB lineage: Bacteria > Zixibacteria > MSB-5A5 > GN15 > FEB-12 > JAOZPL01. The sequence goes on from JAOZPL010000017.1 coordinate 3,047, forward strand.
TACCCGCGCCGACCTGATGGACTATACGCCTTTCTGGCGGGAACCGATCCACTTCACATTTGACTCACTTAACATCTACTCGATGCCGCCACCAAGTTCGGGCGGCATTGTGCTGGGGCAGATTCTGAAGATTCTTGAGCCGTATGATTTCTCTTCCTATACTCCCGAGTCACCTGAGTATATTCATCTCTTCTGTGAGGCTGCCCGAATGGCGTTTGCCGATCGTTCCGCCCACCTGGGGGATCCCGAGTACTTTGATGTTCCTGACGGGCTGCTGAATGATCAGTACCTTGCCGCAAGACGAGCTAAGATCGTGGAGTGTAGGGCCGGTTCTTCTGTAGAAATCCAAGCAGGTAACCCCATCCATTACGAATCCGACCAGACAACCCACTACTCGGTCTGCGACAGTGACGGCAACATGGTCGCAATCACAACCACCATCAACTCGCCCTTTGGTTGCAAACTGGTCGTGGCCGGGGCCGGTTTCCTTCTCAACAACGAAATGGATGACTTCTCAATCAAACCCGGGTTCCCCAACGTCTACGGGCTGGTCGGCGGGGAAGCTAACAAGGTTGAGCCGGGCAAGCGCATGTTGTCATCGATGTCACCCACGCTCATACTCAAGCAGGGACAACCATTTCTCATCACCGGTTCGCCAGGCGGCTCAAAGATTATCACGACAGTCGCCGAGAGCATATTGAACTACACTCGTTTCGACCTGACTCTTGCGGAGACGGTCGCCCAGCCCCGTTTCCATCACCAATGGCTGCCGGACATGATATACCTTGAAGAAGGCGGGTTCGATGTTGACGTCAAGCAGACCCTTATCCGGTATGGTCACCGTATACGGGAACGATCCCCTTTTGGCGATTTGCAGATGATTGCGATTGACCCTGCCGGATTATTAGAGGGGGCGTCCGACCCACGCCACGGGGGAGCGGTGTCCGGTTACTGATCCGCCTCAGGCGACGGCCGGCCGGGCTCACCGATCCCGTTATCGCCAGCTACCTCCCTTCGACATTTCCTGACCCCCAAAATAATACTGCCCGCTCCGACAATTGTAGCCAGTATAAATAACGGGATCCCAACATAGGGCAGCGCACAGAGAAAAGTAAGAACAACAAGTCCGATGAACAGTGATGAAGCACTGAGTGACGCCGGCCGTGCCTTGACCAGTCGCACGATGCCAAAACCGACCAGGAAAGCCATGACCACCATGCCGCAGTAAAGGATGATCCCACCGGACACCGAGACGAAGCTGGTTATCGGAACCAGCAGAATGGAAACAATCAGCAATAGTGCCCCTAGAATTGCCAGATCGCCAGAGATCAGGATTCTGCCTATCAGAACTGAGAAGAGCGCGATCACCAGAATAACGATGCAAGCGATGAGCATCAGAACACCCAGAAACCCGGCCGCCAGTGAAACCGAGAACCGACCCTTGAGCTGTCTGAACGATTCCTCCGCATACGGTCGGAACAACCGTACGAGAATGATGCCGAAAAGAAACAACGCCAGCAAATTCGATATCCACAGAGTTATATCCGCCAAATAGTCCGGTTCCTCTTCAGCTTTTACCTCCGGCGGTTTCCAGATCGTCTCCCCGAGTATGGTTACTCCGGTGGTGTCGACTGTCGCCTCCTTCTTGGAAGTATATGTAAGGTTACCGGTTATGACCGCCGGGCGCAGAATGCTGATATGTTCCGCCTCTATTTCAACATCTCCCTGGATGGCTCCTGTGATATGAATTTTACTCCCGCCCATGCTGGCCTTGCCGTTTACAACTCCCTCGAGATTTATCTCCGCACCATAAAGATTGACATCCCGCTCAACCAGCGAACCCGGGCTTAGAGTCACGACCTGTCCGCAGGCCACCACCGAGCCGTCGATCTGACCCTTGATCGTAACATACTGGGCAAAGGCGCGAAGCGACCCCTCGATTCTCCCCGAATGATCCACGAAACGACCAAACAAATTGGCCGATCTGGTGATGGTTCCCTGAATGGCACATTCATTCCCCATAAACATCAGGTCACCATCGATAGTCCCGTCCATCCGCAGCTTCTGACCAAAGCAATAAAAATCATCTTCTATCAGATGCAGGTGGGAAATGTGGACATCATCACCGGATCTGAAGACGGATGCCGACAGATGAGCGGGGACCAGCAGGAACGATACCACCGCCAGAACAAAGTAGAATACACGGGCGATTCTGAATAGATACGTATGCACAACAATCTGTTTCACCGGGGGCTGTAACTCAATACGGCGTTCCTCTCACACAAGTTGCCCCGCTACCACCAAAAAGCCAACAAAAAAAACTCCGCCTTGGCGGACACGCCAGCTTTTCATGGGTGAACTTACAGCCATCACCGCCGGCTGCTACTGGCTGAAAAGAGAGCTTGCTCGATTGCAAAAAAACATATCTATTGTAACTGTTGAAAAACCAGATCGAGCACCGACCGGTCACGGGTTACGAAGGTTTGCATGAACGTTCTTGTCTACTTTCTGGGGGCTGTTTTCTGTTATATTCTGGCTTACCGTTTCTACGCAAGGTTTGTGGCGCGCTCGGTTGGAGAATCACGCGAACGACTTACGCCGGCAGTAGAGATAAATGATAACCGGGATTTCGTACCGACCCGGCCATCGGTCCTCTTCGCTCACCACTACGCCACCATTGCCGGGGCTGGTCCCATTGTCGGACCAACGCTGGGCATTCTCTATGGTGTTGGTCCGGCCTGGCTCTGGCTTGTTCTGGGTGCCATATTCTTTGGGGCTGTTCATGATTTCATGGCCCTCTTTACCTCGATCCGGGAACGGGGTTCGTCAATGGCGGAAATCGCCAGGAAGTCTCTCGGCCCGGTTGGCTTCCTGTTATTTATTCTTTTCACTATTATCCTGATTATTCTGGTCACCTCAGCATTTCTCTCACTGACTGCAATCTCCCTGACTTCGCTTCGCCCCCTGGCTGACCTCGGTCTCAGTGAAGATCAGACGCTGTTACGCACGACTGTAACCAACGGCGAGACCTGCGGCATCGTTGGCGGCATCGCTTCGATGTCGGTCATCGTCATAACTCTCCTGGCGCCGGTGCTCGGCTATTTGGTCACGAAGCGTGCTATCCGTACCTGGCTGGCGTACGCGCTGGCAGCAATGGTGGGCATCTTTTCCATCTGGGTGGGTTTCCACGTTCCGGTGACACTGCCACCGAAGACATGGATGGTTCTTATCGCCGTCTATACTCTATTCGCATGTCAGGTACCTGTCTGGATTATCCTGCAGCCGCGCGATTTTGTCAACGTACAGATTCTCTACGCCGGTATCACGGCCATGATTATCGGGGTTGTCATCTCCGGTTTCTACGGACTGCAGGTCACCTTTCCAATCACGAATCTTGCGGTCGGTCAGGCGAAAGTGGGACCCATCTGGCCATTTCTCTTTATCACCATAGCCTGCGGAGCCATCTCCGGTTTCCACGCCCTCGTGGCAGGCGGTACCACCTCCAAGCAACTAGCCAAAGAGACGCAGGCAAAAACAGTGGGCTACGGCGGAATGCTCCTGGAAAGCCTGCTCGCCATACTGGTGCTCATAGCGATTGGATCATCGCTGGAATATAATGACTACATGCAAATAACCTGGCCGGAAGGTACGGCGGGCAATCCGATTCTGGCCTTCGCCCTCTCAGTAGGTCATCTGCTCAACGGCTCGCTGGGACTCTCGCTGGCGTTCGGGACTGTCATGGGGATTCTGATTGTCGAGGGCTTTCTGATAACCACACTGGATTCCGCCGTACGACTCAATCGTTACCTGTTTGAGGAGTTGTGGAAAACGGCCCTGCGCAACCCGCCCGCCATTACCCGAAAATTCTGGTTCAATTCCGGACTTTCCGTCCTGTGCATGCTGATTCTGGCCTGGAACCAGGGATACAAGCTGATCTGGCCCCTGTTCGGCTCAACCAATCAGCTCCTGGCCGCTCTTACCCTGATTGCCATAACAGCCTGGCTTCACCGGGCGGGAAAAAGGAGCTGGTTTACACTTGTACCTGCCGCCGTGATGATGATAACCACCATAGCATCATTGGCTTACTATCTATTTGTGAAATACCTGCCATCCGGAAACACCCTGATGGCGATCACCGATCTATTGCTGCTGGCCCTCTCGATGGGTGTGCTTATCCTCTCCGTCCGTCAGTTCCTGCACCGGAAACCCCGCCCAACACCCCATGTTTCTGTGTAACGTCTTCGCACTCAATAAATAAACACGCTTCCCCGCCGATATACTGAGGTATAGCCCGGTTATCAGTATGAAGCTATTTCTCGATCGCAATAAAACCTTTCTGCCGCGCGTCGACGTCATCTACCTCATGACCCGGGTCATGATCCTGCTGAGTATCCTTTGGTTCGCGTTTGCAAGTGAACATTCGATCTTCGAACCCCCTCTTTTCTATGCCATAGCAGGGATATACACTCTACACCTGGTGCTCTTCTGGGCCGCTACACACGGGAGATTCGATCTCAAACTGGCCTACCTTTCAGCAATCATTTATGATATCATCCTGGTACCCCTTTTCATCACATGTACCGGATTGATGCAATCACCATTCTATTTGGCATTCTTTCTGACCGTCTCTGTCGCGGCTTACGTTCTGACCTTCTGGTTTGCCACGGGGGCGACAATAATCATCACGTCGGCATACCTGGCAACACTTTACCCGGTATTGTCGGTCGACTCGCTATTCGACGTTTCCATGCGGATTAGCTCCATGTGGGTTTGCTTCTTGGTGATTTCCTACGTCTCCGATTACCTGCGCCGTTCCGAGCGACGACTCCTGAAGCTGTTCGACACGCTCAACATGCGGACATCCGAGCTGGAGAAATCCCAGGCCCAACTTGAAATGATATATGAAAACACCCGTATTCTGGCATCGATTCTGGAGCCGGACGGAGTGGTGAAGGAAATCATGCGCATCATGGGAAACACGCTGCAATTCCGACACTGCGCCGTCATTTTCCGGAACAGGACAAGCGATTTCTATTACCGGGCCCGATTAACAGGCAGGCATGTCAACTATCATCTGAAAGCAATTGGGACGGAAACAAAAGACCTGATCCGAAGAGTCTGTGACTCGGACGAGCCGATACGCCTTAAAGACCTGACTGTCCGTGACGATTACACCCCGCTCAACGGGAAAGCTCGATCCGCTATCATCGTTCCCATGACTGCCCATGGAACGACCCACGGCCTCCTGACTGCAGAATCACAGGGGAAGGACTTTTTCACGGATCGAGATGTCCAGATGCTTACCATAGTGGCGAGATCAGCCGGTCTGGCACTTGAAAACGCCGCTTTGCACATACGCACCGAAGAGCTGACGATTATCGACGATCTGACCGGAATCTACAACTACCGCTACTTTGTGCAAAAGCTCCAGGAGGAAAAAAAGCGAGCCATTCGTTACAATCTCCCGCTCTCCATTATCATGGTGGATATTGACTGGTTCAAGAAGTTGAACGATAGCTACGGCCACGAAGTCGGTAATATCGTGCTCAAAAAACTGGCCTCGATTATCAACCACTGCATCCGTGATGTAGATATTTTCGCCCGTTATGGAGGCGAGGAGTTTGTCATCATCCTGCCGCAAACGCCACAGACTGAGGCTACCGGGATCAGCGAGCGGATCCGCGAGCAGGTGGAGTCCATGATTATCGATATCGGTAACACCAGCAAGGTCAAAATAACTGTTTCTGTGGGCATAAGTTCGTTTCCCGAGAATGGAAAATCTGCCGAGGACCTTGTTTCTGTCGCGGACCAGGCTCTTTACCGCGCCAAAGGCTCAGGCAAAAACCTTGTATGCGTTGTGTAGTGAAAAAAAGTTGCGTAACATAGAAGAAGAATGGACAAGCAGATGCATACCCTGAACGATTTGCTGGATAATATAGGCCAATTGTTCATTGTCGGTTTCCCCGGCAAAGAACCACCCGCGCCATTCCTGGATTTTATTGCCGAAGATCAGATTGGCGGCGTCGTTCTCTTCGAAGAGAACTGTCCTACCCACCTGACTGCGAGGGAGAATATCGATCGGGTCAAAGCCTATCTTCGCGCGACCGCGCCATTTATCGCTGTTGACCAGGAAGGCGGGCGTATCTCTCGTCTGCGTGGCGCGCCTGCTGAATTTCGTGCCCCCACTGAGTATGGACGTGGCGGAGGTATCGAGCATTTCCGTGAGGACTATTCCCGCTCGGCAGTATATATGGAATCCCTAGGGATCAACCTTAACCTGGCTCCTGTCGCCGACATCTATCTCAATGAGCGCAACACCTGTCTGGAGGGTCGCTGCTTTGCCGACACACCAGAGAAGGTAGCCCAGTATGTGGTGGCGGCTGTAGAGGTGTCCCGGGCCAGCGGTCTGCTGTCCTGCCTGAAGCATTTCCCCGGGCTGGGCGCGGCCTCAACCGATCCTCACGAAGCCGTTGCTATCGTTGACTACGACAGATTCATCTGGCAGCAACGGGAGAAAATACCGTTTGACGCCGGTGTGAAAGCTGGTGCAGATCTCCTAATGACCACCCACATTAGCGCCCGCAAACTCGGTGATCAGATCGTTACCGGCTCATGCGAAGTCATCTCCGAGCTGGTTCGGACCGAGCTTGAGTTCGACGGCCCGATCATTACTGATGATCTCACTATGCACGGAGCAGCGGTGCTGGGCTCTGTCGGGGAACGGGCAGTAGCAGCTCTCAATGCCGGACACGATCTCCTCTTGTTCGGAAGCGACTATGAGGCAGCGATGACAGCTTATGACTCTCTGGTAGCTGCGTGTCGGCACGGCGATGTGTCTGCCAAGCGGCTCAAAGATGCGCTCGACAGGGTGGGCGGCCTGAAATTCAAACTGGGGCGGTCGGTAGCACACTGAGATGTCTCTTAACAGGACGCTTGAAAAGAAATCGTTGGTCGTGCTTGGCCTTAACTCCGGGACCTCCGCCGATGGTCTCGATATGGCCGCTCTCAGATTTACTCCCTACGGGCACGCTACCCACATCCGGTATATCGCCGGTCGCACCCGACGTTTTAACTCTAACCTCAAACAGCTGATCCATCGGCTGGCCGACACCGAAGCCATAAACCTCGATGAGCTTATCGGTCTGGACAACACCCTCGGTATCTTCTCCGGTCGCGCCGCGGCTTCGTTTATTCGACTTTTGGCTGCAAAACACGTCACAGTTGACGCCGTGGCCTCGCATGGCCAGACCATCCGACATCTGCCGGCAAAGCGCAAGGTCGGCCCCAACCGGGTACACGGCACACTTCAGATCGGCTCTCCCGAACAGATCAGCGCCCACACGGGTAAACTAGTGGTCGCCGATTTCCGACAGGCGGATGTTGCCCTGGGAGGCGAGGGCGCACCGATTACGGTGGAGGCCATGAGACAGCTCTTTGCCGACGAGAGGGAATCGCGCCTGATTGTCAACCTCGGCGGTATTGCAAACTATTTCTATTTCCCGTCCGATAATGTTCGGCATCGAACCAGAGCCGAGGACTGTGGTCCAGGAAACGTCCTGTGTGATCTCATTAGCACACTTCTTTTTAACGAAAGATATGACCGGAACGGCAGGCGTGCACTTTCCGGAACCGTCTCTGAGCAGCTTCTTGCCCGGCTGCTTGATCACCGATTTTTCAAGCGAAGATCCCTTTCGACAGGGAGAGAGGACTTCGGCCCGGAGTTTGCCAAAATAATTCTTGCCCTTGGAAAACGATCTCATCTCTCCGGTGAGGATCTCCTGGCCACAACCGCTGAACTAACCGTCAGAAGCATAATCCAGAGAACGAAAACCCTGGTTGCAAGGGATAAAAACATTAGAAGTTTGTATTTGACTGGGGGAGGGGTACGTAACAAGTTTTTCACACGGAGATTAAAGGAGTGTTTCACGAACTTGAAAGTAGGCACCGTGAAGGAATTGGGTTATGATCCCGACCTTGTTGAGGCAGCCTCGTTTGCCGTCATGGGTTATGACTGCCTGCGCTCGCGCCCCGTGCAGACCCGCTTTAATGGTTATCGGGAACCGTTGGTTCAACCTGTACTCGGAAGAATCGTTCAGCCGCCGCAGACGAGAAAATAAATCATGGCTCTGTATACTCTCAGGAATATATCGCTGTTGTCGGTGATGAAACTGCTTTTGCGTGTTGGAACCGGGTTAATTCTGCTGGTACTGGTCTGGAGTTGTGCCTCCGTGCCCGGACTTCGCGAGGAGTCCACCGGCACTTTCATCCGCGTTCCCTTTGTGCGGGTTCTCCTAGAGGAGGGCGCCGATCAGGTTAAGATAGGTGCCGAGGCTTCGTTTGCGATTGAGTGCCTTTCTCAGGGGCAACAGTCTGTTTACTTTTCCGGCCAGCCAGTCACCATCACAAACGAACAGAGACTGCTCAGAGTAACCGACAGGAAGAACAACGTCATTGAATCAGCCCTGGACGAGGTTAATATAATCCCGCGTGGTTCAGGCAACCGGGTCAGGGTCAACAACAAAAGCTATCGGGGGATTATGAAAGTCCTCCCCAACGGGTACACCATCCGTCTTATCAATTTGGTTTATATGGAGGATTACCTTCGTGGTGTCGTCCCGCCGGAGATCGGCCAGCGAACCGACGAAGAAATAGAGGCTGTCAAGGCCCAGTCTGTTGCCGCCCGGACATACGCCATGGCACACCTGAAGCAGTATGGGGCGGAACCATACGATATGAAATCCAGCGTGATCGACCAGATTTACGAAGGAATGAGCGTTGAGAACAGGCTTGTCAATAAGGCTATCGAGGAAACGACCGGCAGGGTAATTACCCACCAGGACGAGTTTATCAACGCCTATTACCACTCCACCTGCGGCGGCACCACTGACAACATTGCCGATATCTGGGACCGTAAAGAAGTGCCTTACCTGAAGTCGGTCGAAGATGGCACCGCTTGTTCCTGGTCAAAGTACTACACCTGGCAGGAAGTATTCACCGAACCGCAGTTACGCGGGCGGGTGGAACAGTACCTTTCAAGCGACCGCGGGCGTGACCTGAGGATTGGGATAATTACGGACCTGGAAATAATGCAGCGGACAGCTGGCGGACGGGTGGCCAAGCTGCTCATACGAACCGAAAACCACACCTACAGCTTCTACAAGGACCGCATCCGATGGGTAATTAGACGCACCTCTGATCCGGAGTTGATCCTTCCCTCGGACCGCTTTGACGTGATCATCGACCGTGGCCCCGGGGAAAAGATCAAAACTATCACGTTCAAGGGTCGGGGGTACGGGCACGGCGTGGGGATGTGTCAGTGTGGCGCCATCGGTCATGCCCGCGATGGCTGGACCTGCGAACAAATCTTGAAGCATTATTACACCGGCGTGGAGATCAAGAAGCTGTATTGAAGCATATGTTTTCGTTGCTTTCTGTTTCGGACATACAGACCTTTCTCGCATGCAAGCCCGTTTGATCAGAATCAGCACCGTCGCGGTCAGCATCTTGCTGTTGGCCGTCTCTGTCGGTGCCACGGATTTCAGTTACTCGATCGGCGCCGACGGTGGTGCAATCCTCTTGACGGGTGGCGATTTCTTCAGCTTTGACCAGCCCGGCCACTACGGTTTTCACCTGGGACACCAGCCGGGCAACCGCTGGCTCGTAGATCTCGGCTATGCGGCTTTTAAATTCTCCAACGACACCAAACAGGACTCCACCTCATCAATTGGAACCCTGAGCAACAACTCCCCCCTGGATTTTGAAGCAACCCGCATAAGTCTGATGCTCGGCCGCCTGCTTTTCTCGCCCGAGCGGCGGTTGAACATAGCGCTCACCCTTGGCGGAGGGTTTCTGGCATGGCAGGGAATCAATCCGAGCACCAACACGACCTACCAGGTGAAAGGGGAAAAGACAGACGCGACCGATTTCGGCGGCACAGAACTGATTCTGTCATCCTCAGCAGCCCTGGTTATCACACCCGTTCCAACCTGGTCAGCGAATCTCCACGCCAGGGCCGATTATCTGACGGGCACGGGGGTAGAGTTTGAATCGGCCATTCAGACAGCGCGTGACCACTGGCTGCTTGGCATAGGAGGCGGCTTTAGCTTTCATTTCGGTCATCGCGAGAAACAGCCTAGACGCTGGAGTAATGAGAAGACGTCAGGTGAAACTCAGGCCCCCCAGATAAGGAATCCTTCCCGTGACAGCGATAATGACGGCGTCCCGGACGATGTTGATCAATGCACTAATACACCACCGGGGGCACCGGTAGACCGGGTTGGTTGCCCGGTGGACACTGATGGAGATGGTGTCACCGATGGTTTCGATGACTGCCCGGCGACCAGCACCAAGGCTCGCGGGACGGTGGATATTCATGGCTGTCCGGTTGACTCAGATCTCGACGGTATCCCTGATTACAAGGATACCTGCCCGGACAATCCGGTCGGGGCGCAGGTTGATTCGATCGGTTGTCCGATCGATTCGGATAGTGATGGCGTCCCCGATGGCCTGGATGACTGCCCGTATACACTGGTGGGTGTAGCGGTGGACCATTATGGGTGTATTGACCTCTCAATGCTGTCCAAGCCGATGGTACTAAACATTGATTACGTTCCCGGATCGTTTGAGGTTGATCCGATCAACAAGGAACGTGTCAAAAGGCTGGCTGGCCTTCTGAATTTCGTCAAAGATATCAAACTGGAAATCAACGGCTACACGGACAACATTGGCACGCCGGTGGCAAACAAGAAGCTCTCTGAGAAACGCGCCAACCGGGTGCGGTACTATCTGGAAATGTACGGGGTTGAACCCGAACGGATGAAGGTGTTCGGCCGCGGCGAAACGAATTTCGTGGCCTCCAATCAAACCGCCGAGGG
>JAOZPL010000254.1 GCA_029932795.1 Candidatus Zixiibacteriota bacterium
TCTCGAAACGGTGTATATTTTGACAGTAAACCGGATGTCCGTAGTTTGAGGATTTATGGAGCGGTTTGATCATTTACATGTCGGCGTGCTGGCACTTCAGGGAGACTATGAACTTCATGAGCACCAGCTTGGCCTGCTGGGGATCAAGCAGCGGCGTGTCAGGTTGCCTTCAGATCTGAACGATCTGGGTGCCTTGATCATGCCCGGCGGTGAGACAACAACGATGGCTATCCTGATCGACCGGTTTGGGCTTAGAAAACCGCTGATCGATTTCGGCAGGTCCCAGCCTGTATATGGCACCTGTGCCGGAATGGTATTGTTGGCCAGGCACATCGAGGACAATCAAGCGGGAGTGAATCCCCTGCAGCTCATGGATATTGATGTCCTGCGCAATGGCTATGGGCGCCAGGTGTACTCGTTTGAGGAGACACTCAGAGTCCAGATCGCTTCCGGTATCGAGGAGATTCGAGCCGCCTTTATACGCGCTCCAAAAGTGACAAGGCTAGGCAGTGCGGTGGAAACCCTCTCTGTTTATCAAGGATCAGCAGTGCTCGTAGCCGAGAAAAATATTCTCGCGGCTTCATTTCACACCGAACTGGAAGACGATACCAGCCTCCTGCGCTGTTTCCTGAGCCGATCTCTCGACAGGCAGGTTGTGGACAAGGTACCATAGTCTAACATAACCGGGTCTCTGTCGTCAGGTGCCGGTTGATTTCCAGGATAGATTCTGGGGTTAAGAAAAGTATGCTGGAGAAGATCATTATCGCACACAGCTACGGATTCTGCATGGGGGTTAAGCGGGCTATCAAGATTGCCGAGGAAACTGCCCGCGCGGCAACCGGGCCGGTTACTATTCTGAATGAGATAGTTCACAACGAGGCGGTGGTGGAACGGTTTCGCTTGGAGGGGGTCGCGCAGGCGTTCTCGGTTGAGGAAGTGAAAGAGGGAACGATAATCATCTCGGCTCACGGCATCCCCCCGAGGGTTATTGAAGAGGCTGAAGCGAAGGGATTGAATGTTGTTAATGCTACCTGTCCTCTGGTTACGCGGATTTACGATATCATCAAGAGGGTGATAGCTGATGGCTACCATATTATACACTACGGTGATCCGAATCATGACGAGACCAAAGGTGTGGTGGGTCATGCCCCGGAGAGGATAACTGTCCTCTGGCCCAGATCACAGATAGAAGCGATGCCGGAGTGGAAAGGACGGAAACTGGCAATGACGCTCCAGACGACTTCCAATACTAAACAGGCACATGAGGTTCGGAGGCTGGCTAGAGAAAAATGGCCGGGGATTGAGATATTTAACACAATCTGTAACGCTACCAGCCAACTTCAGTCGGCTGTTATGGATCTGGCGCCCGCGGTTGACATGATGCTGGTGGTCGGTTCAGCGACTTCCGCCAACTCAAAGCGTCTGGCTTCGATTGCCGACGGCCTTTGCGGTAACGGGCTACTGATCGGCTCTGCGGAAGATATCCGGGAGGACTGGTTCACCGGGGAACAAGGCATTAAAAAAGTAGGTCTTTCTGCCGGGGCATCAACACCGGATTTTCTGGTGGAGGCGGTTATCAAGCGGCTGGTCCAAATATCAGGCGGCGGCGCCGAGGTGGTCAGGCAGAAGCGGCGTAACGGTGGGGAGTGAAGATTCCCGGTGAAGCCGTGAAGTATTTGCTGACGCGGCCACTTCTGATCAGCTTCGGATTTCCATTGCCATTTCTTTCGAATATGTTATCTTGTTTGTTGTAAACGGCAGATATTCTTGTCAAACTGGCAAACGCGGATCACCCCGTGTAATTGGGCCAGGTGAATTCCCGGGCGTATAGGGCGTGAGCGGATACATTATAAAGGCTAGATCATGGTGTTCGTACCGCGTCTGGTGAGGTTAAAGAGATAATACCATCATGTTTAAAAAGACACACAGGTACCTCGACCAGATAACACCTGAACGTCCGCCAATCCTCCGGGAAATGGAAGCGTACGCGGTAGAGAGTGATTTCCCGATTATAGGACCGCTGGTGGGACGGTTTCTCTATCAGTTGGCTGTTGCCATAAAAGCCCGCCGAATTCTGGAGCTTGGTTCCGGTTATGGCTATTCTGCTTACTGGTTCTCTCTGGCGGTCGGCAGCAAGGGGCACATCACCTTGACCGACACTGATTCCCGTAACAAACGCCTGGCCTTTGACTTTTTCAAGAGGGCAGGACTGCAAACTCAGTTCGATTTCCGTGTGGGGAACGCGCTGAACATTGTCAGGAGGCTTACTGGCCCGTTCGATCTGATTCTTAATGATATTGATAAGACAGGTTATCCGAAAACAATTGATCTGGCGGCTCGATTGCTCAGGAAAGGAGGACTGTTTATCACTGACAACCTCCTCTGGTCGGGAAAGGTATATGACAAGAGCCCGGACGAGACTACGAAGGCGATCATTGAGTTTACGCAACAACTCTACCGGGACAGTCGCTTTTTCACAAGCGTGCTCCCTATCCGGGACGGCCTGGGCATGGCTATCCGCCTGTAGATACTGGATGCAGATGTGTTACTGATGGCCTTGCCATGCGATAGGGAGGCTGTCTTAAATCCTGTGACTTCGGGGGATATATAGATAGATCAGGTACCGAGGGAACTTCTGCTCCCGGATAACGTAAAAGAAAAGAGAGAACGTCTCAAGACTGGAACCAGACATTCCGATATATTATAAAGGGGCTTTTCTGACAGTAATCTCCGGAAAGAGGAGGTTGTCTCGAGAAAAGATGGTGGGCGGGATGCCTCACCGTTGACAGGAATCAGGATGGATTGTCGGGTATGCCCGTAGCGTCGGGTTTTGCCAACTGGTATGTAAACGACCTGTAGCTGTCCGAAAAACGTTGGGATTTGATGTACTTTGTTGACAGATTTATGTTGACAAAAGACTGATAAAATCGTTAAAATACAGGCTCACGATATCGGTTATTCGTAAATAACCAGATCGTTGACCTGGATGTGATGATCCCCTAGCGGGATTAATCGCGCATTCACGCAGATAGCTTATTTCTTTCTGTGCTCGCCGGGAGCGGCACAGGCATGGTTTAGATGGATAGGAGGTTATATGGCTCCCAAGCGTGTAAAATACTTTACCTATGGAAATGACAAGCGGTGCCATGAAACCCGCAAGTTCATCGAAGAAGCCGGAGTATTGCTGGATGTTCGGGATATTGAAGAGAAGCCACTCTCCGAGGGGGAACTGGACGAACTGCTGAAACATTTCAGGATGAGTCACTTCCTTAATCAGGCGTCGAAGGCGTACAAAAAGCATGGACTGGATAAGAAGCTGCCGGAGCGGCGTGAGATGATCAAGTTGATCGCTGAAGACCACACCCTGCTCCGTTGGCCTCTCATTAAGACAGGGCGACTGATAACAATAGGTCTTGATCGGCAGAAGATCTCGCAAATGCTTCAGATTTCACCGAACAGCAATTCCGAGCCCAGCGAGTCAAGATCATCCAAGCAAAGCCGAACACACGTCTATATTACAACCAACAAGTAGACTGGTCTGCGTCTGTCTTAAGTCTTTTTTTTCATTCAAAGGCTTTATATATTCCGCCAATAATTTTCTATTAGGCAGCGAGGTGGAGGTGTGGACGTCGAACGGGAGATTCTCCAGACAGATATTCTTATAGTAGGCGCGGGCCCGGCAGGACTGTCGGTAGCATGCAGACTGGCGCAACTGGTG
>JAOZPL010000018.1 GCA_029932795.1 Candidatus Zixiibacteriota bacterium
TGGATCGTAGTAATCGTAACGAACCAGGAATTCAAACCTCGGGCAGGGTTGAACACCAAGGTGAGCAAAATAAGACTGGGCATCGGTGGTTTCCACGCTGTCTATGTTAGCGGCAGTGAGGCTGTCGGTGGAAGCCATCAGGAACTCGCCTCTGAACTTCAAGGTCAGCTTCTCGGTGGCCTGGTAATCGGCTTTGGCGAAACCGCCAAAGCGATTCATCTCGATTGTCTCCTCAGTGAACTTAGTACCACCATACTCCGGGAGAGCAAAACCGAGCCATGCAAAACCGCCGAACTGCACCTTGGCGTTCTCCACAACGGGATGTACGTCCGCTCTGAGCAGGAAGTCCTTGGCGTCGTTGTTGTCAGCCTTGTTGTTCTTCTGGTCGGCACCGTTAAATATACCCACGTTGAAATCGACGTAGTCAGTCTTGGTTGTGGTCTGGATACCTACCTGCCTCCACATGGCGAATTTCTGGGTGGTCAACGGATAGTTGATCATCTCAAGTTTGGCGGTGGAGTATGGCATGTAGAGAGTGAAATTGGGCAGAAAGCGGCCAACTGTGATTTCAGTCTGGGGGATGTAAAAGAACCGGGCCTTGTAGTCCAGAATGGCGGGGCTGCCGTTCGTTTCAGTCTGGACGAAATACTTCACCTTGTCGGGTACGATATCTCCCCAGAGCAGGAAGCGGGCGCGGTTGAGCGTGAAGGAGTCAAAGCCGGTGCTGTCCTCCACATTATAGGTGTATCCTGCCTGGAGAATACCGCCCATCTTGAGCGTGCCTTTGCCGACCTTGATCCCCGCCATTTCAGCCGAAACCAGGCTTGCCGTCAGCAGGGCGATCAGCATCCCTGCCAGAACTACGCAGGTAAACCTTCTCATTTGGTTACCTCCTCCTCTTTTGATGCTAATGTATGTTTTCCTTCTCTCATATCAATTACTTTCGTGAGAACCATGCCAACGAGTGCGGCGCTAAGAGTTAGAGAGCCCAGTGGTTTGAGAAGCTCGCGGTAGAAACCGAGGTCTTCCGAGACCTTGGGATTCTTGGGAAGGTCCGGATAAGATTCTATGGGCTCAGGCAGCACATAGATCTTGTGTGTTCCGGTTCCCAGCTCCTTTTCTCCATAGATCTGGGGGTGTCTCCCTTTTGCCTCCAGCCGCTTCTTGGCCTGGTGCGCCATCTGGATGATCTTGTCGTAGTCATCGAAGGTGATAGCGCCGGTTGGGCAGGCTTTGGCGCATGCTGGTTCCAGTCCGTTGGTGACACGATCCACACAGAATGTGCACTTGGTGGATTTCTCCGTATTGTCGTCAATCTGCGGGATGTGCCACGGGCAGTACTCGTTGCAGGCACCGCAGCCGATACAGAGCTCCTTGTTGACGTAGACAATCCCGAGCTCCTTGTGATGGGTCATGGCCTTGACCGGTTCGACGGGGCAGGCTTTGACGCAAGCCGGGTCCACACAGTGGAAACAGCGATGGACCCTGAACAACCACCTGAGCCTACCATCCTTTTCTTCTTCATAGAACTTGACAAGGTTGTAAGTCTTGGGGGAGAGTCCGATCGGGTTCTGGTATCCGCCTTTGGCGGCGAAGAAGGTGGTTTTCTCAGCAGGTAGCTCGTTCCATTGCTTACAGGCAACCTGGCAGGACCTGCAGGCAATGCACTTATCCATATCAAACAGGATACCTTTTTCTGCCATTTTAGCCTACCTCCTTTTTCACGTCGCACAGGAACGCTTTGAATTCGGGAATCATCGTATTGGCATCTCCCACGTGCGGAGTAAGCACGTTGGCGCTGGCACCCTTGGCCAAGCCCTTGAATCCGTAATGCCAGGGGAGCCCAATCTCCTCGCAGGTCTTGCCGTTCAGCTTAAAGGGCTTGAAACGATCAGTAACAACTGCGTAGGCGGTGATCTCGCCCCGGGCGGTGATGATTCGTGCTTTGTCTCCGTTCTTGATGTTCTTGGCTTTGGCCAGGGATTTACTCATTTCCACGAACATGTCAGGCATCAACTCCACCAGCCAGGGGTTGTTCCTGGTCATCTGACCTGCCTGCCAGTGTTCGGTGACACGATAAGTCGTGGCCACGATGGGGAAACGATCTGCATCCCCGATCTCGTCCATCTCATTAGTCCAGATCACTGTAGCCGGATTGATCTGTACTGGTGAGATCATGTTCTTCATCGGGCTTTCCAGCGGTTCGTAGTGTTCCGGGAACGGGCCGTCGGCGAGACCAAAACCAAAAAGCCGGGCATGCCCTTCGGGTTTCATGATGAAGGAGTATTTTTCGCCCGGTGGCCAGCCGCCATCGGGAACGTCACCAACCCATTTGGTCTCAGGACCGGTCCACTTAATCACTGGCTTATGAGGTGCGTAGGGGACACCGTTAAGGTCACAGGAAGCTCGGTTATAGATGATCCGACGGTTAACCGGCCAGCACCACGCCCAATGGGGGTGCAGGCCGATCTTGTTGGGAGCGTCCGTCGGATCTCGGCGGGCCGCCATGTTACCTTTCTCAGTATAGCTGGCACAGTAGAGCCAGTTTCCTGAGGAGGTGGTGCCGTCATCCTTGAGCTTGCCGAATGATGGAAGCAGCTTTCCGGTAGTCAGGTCATAGCCGTTGATCTCTTTGGCTACTCTGTGAACATCCGGTTCCTCACCCTGACCGTAATCCCAGTTCAGGTCAACGATTGGGCCGGGGAACTGGCCGCCTTCACCGGCATAGAGCTTTTTTAGTTCTTTGTAAAGTCGATCTAGAATCCAGAGGTCGGATTTGGCGTCTCCCGGCGGATGAACAGCCTGGTAACGCCATTGGCTCCAGCGTCCGCTATTGGTGATGCTGCCTTCCTTCTCCACGGAGCCAGCTGCCGGCAGCATGAAGACTTCCGTCCTAATACTCTTGGGATCAGCCTCCGGATCAGTCCAGAAGGCAGCTGTCTCTGTTTCCCAGAGATCCACGGCGACCAGCCAGTCCAGCTTGTGGAGAGCTTTTCTTTCCTTGCGGGAATTGGGTCCACCCACTGCCGGGTTCTGGCCCATGCAGATCAGGCCTTTGATGGTGCCATCATACATGGTTTCAAACATGGAGATATGGGAGTAGTTGGCCCCGACCTTGGGGAGATACTCGTAGTGGAAGTCGTTGCTCTTGTTAGCCCTGTCACCCCAGAATGCTTTGAGCAGGCTGACCATATATTTTGGCGTGTGCTGCCACCAGTTAGCGCTCTTGGGGTCATTCGACTTGGGCGTCCAGGTCTCCAGATACTTGGCCAGGCTTTGGTTCTCTGATCTTGGAGTCTTGAGGTATCCGGGGAGGATGTGGAACAGGATGGCGTGGTCGGTCGAACCCTGCACATTCGATTCCCCTCTCAGGGCATTGATACCACCGCCGGCTACTCCCATGTTACCCAGGAGAAGCTGCAGCATGGCATAGGTTCGAATGTTCTGGGTGCCCACCGTATGCTGGGTAGTGCCCATAGCATACATAATCGTTCCGGATTTGCCTTTCTGTCCCGTGGCTCCATAGGTCTTGGCGATATTAACTATCTTTTCGACGGGAGTCCCGGTGATGTTTGACACCTTCTCCAGGGTGTAGCGGGAAAGATGTTTTTTCAAAAGCTGGAAGACGCAGTTGGGATCCTCCAGTGTTTTGTCTATCTTCGGGATCCCCTTCTCATCCAACTGGTACTGCCAGGATTTCTTGTCGTATCTTTTCTGGCTCTTGTTGTAACCTGAGAACAGGCCATCCTTAAAGCCGAACTGCGGATTAACAAGGAAACCAGCATTGGTGTGATCCACAAGATAGTCTTTGTGGTAGAGACCATTCTGCAGAATATAGTTTATGATCCCGTTCATGAGAGCAATGTCGGTTCCGGATCTTAGTGGAGCATAAATGTCAGCACGGGAGGAGGTACGAGTGAAGCGTGGATCGATACTTATCAGTTTTGCCCCGTTTTCCATTGCTTTGTTCACCCACTTGAACGAGATCGGGTGATTCTCAGCCGCGTTGGAACCGATTATCATGATGCAGTCAGCATTCTTGATATCGATCCAGTGATTGGTCATGGCACCTCTGCCAAACGTCTCCGCCAAACTGGCGACAGTGGCAGAGTGTCATATACGAGCCTGGTGCTCCAAGTATACAATACCCAGAGCGCGGGCCAGCTTACTCCAGAGGTAACATTCTTCGTTGTCCAGAGCAGCACCGCCCAGGCCAGCCAGGCCCTCGGTACGATTGACGGTCCGGCCTTTTTTGTCTTTACTTACCCAGCTTTCGTCTCTGGTTTTCTTTATTCGCTTGGCAATTTCCGGCAAGGCCCAATCCCAGGATTTTTCTTCCCAACGGTTGCTGTAGGGAGCGCGGTAGAGGACCTTGGTCATCCTTCGTTCATTGTTGGCCACCTGAATCAATCCCTGGCCTTTACTGCAAAGTGACCCCAGGTTGACCGGGTGATCCGGATCGCCTTCAATGTTGATGATCTTGCCGTTGCTCACAGAAACGATCTCAGAGCATCCCACGGCACAATAAGGGCAGATCGTAGTGCTTTCTTTGGCATACTTGATCTTCAGCCCAAGTGCCTGAGCCTTGGCAGATTTCAGGGGTAGTCCAAGATAACCCAGAATGGCACCCCCGGTAGTGGCGCCGGTTATCGATAGGAACCCTCGTCTCGATACTTTCATAATGCCTTTTACCTCCCTGAGTACAATTACTTCTTCTTTTCCGGCTTCACTTCAATATCTTTTTCATAGATTTCGTTGAGCATGTTCATTGATTGGTGGATTTTATCTATTTCCTCTTGAGAGATACCGGACTTCTCCTTGTCAGCCATCCGTTGGATGATCTCTCTCATCTCGGCTTCATCTTTAGTTTGATGAGCCAGGACAACTTCCTTTGTGGAATGGCACCTTGAGCATTTTTCTCGAAACAAGGTTTGGTGCGGTTCCTTCACCGTCTGAAAGGTGAAGCTTTCTTGCACTTCATCAATAGCTTCATCCGACAGCCGCACGCCAGCTTTCTGGTGCATCTCCTTGATCATCTTTTGCATGTCCACCCTGATTCGTTCCAACGAATGACAGGCCGAACACTTCTTCTCAAAAGGAGACGCCTTTTGGGTCTCTTTTGGCGTCTGTGCCATTGTAAACGCCAGGCCAAAGGCAATGACCAGGATCACGACGAGAAAGAAGACGGGTTTCTTGCCGTACAACATATGATCTCACCTCCCTGATCTTAAGAGTTAATATCCTTCATTCATTTCTTTCGGGCACCTACCAGCCGAACGGCGGGGCCGGTCGGCTGACAGCCGATGGGTTGGTCTCTGTTCTCAGACTTCAGCCCTCGCTGGAGGTGTTGAGTACCCATCTTGTTGTGCTAAAACATCCAAAGCAAGCGATTCCAGATTCTCCCATGCCAGATCCATGCTTTCGTAGTCGCTCAGCTTGCGCTGGTCAATGGTCTTCACATATTTCTTGCATTTGTCGCATACGTAGACTCTGTAGGCTTCCTTCTCTTCAGTGAAGAAGTACCTCAGAGTCTCCTGCTTGTCGTTATAACAATAAGGACATTTCAAGCGGAGAAAGCTCCATTCGGTTCCGCAGAACTGACACCACAGGATTCTTTTCCCGTCATCATGTCTCAAGTAGGCCATGGCTGGTGGACTTCCACAGATCGGGCAGTAGCCCTTTGACCACGTGGCTGGGTCGAATTTTCCTTTCAGTTTTTCAGCATGAAGCTCAAAAACCGGAGTTCCCAGTCGCAGCCCCAAATGAACGAGATCTTCTACCTTCAAGTTCAGCTTCCGGGACAGAGCCTTCAAATAGTCTAAATCAGCGCAAAAGACTTTCTTCACGAGGATCTGCGGGTCAAGTTCATCTCGTTTGAAACCTTGATCCAATTCATTCGCGACTTCTTTACTACCTTCGAACCGGCGCAGGGTCGAAACATATTCGTCAAAAAGGCGCTCAAGCCATTTCCTGTCGATTCTAAAATCTGCAAAATCTAATAGATGCCGGGATAGCGCTAGTCTCTTTTCAATGTCAGCCTGGTCAATTGCTATACTCGTCTGGTTGTATCTCTCTTGTGCCTCCGCCTTCACCTTCTCCAATTCCAGGTACAGGTTTTTCAGTGTTTCATTCTTACTCATATCTTCAGCATCAAGACTATACATTAGTTCCGGAGGGAGTCGTATCCGCGCAACATCAAAACTGGCGGGCTATAGACACCGGCAGCCTCTCCAAACACTAAACGGATCATATCGTGAAATAATTCACTTACATTCGAAAATAAAAAGCTTTCTAGTTTCTTGGCGAAGCTCAACAACGAGTGATGATTCAGATTCGGATCAAGGCGGGACAAAAGAGGTGTGTCTTTGGTTACAGCTTCCGCGAGGGTGACAACCTTCTGCACCACCTGCAGTGTAGGCACCAGTTTGTGTGCAGGGATGTCACGCGCTATCTCCTCATACTCCCGGATGAATCGTTCAGCAGTAGATATATCTTGCAGTTGCCAGTTCATCTTGAGTTCATTAATGCCGGTGCGTTGTTCCTATTTACTAGAAATTATCATCTAGTATGTTCTCCCGTGTTTTCATTGTCAACTGTAATTTTTAACAAAATGCAGTTATATAAAGTAAACAGTACTTGATAGTAAGCTTTTGTCTGAAAACGCAACTGTGTGACAAGTCGTCAGACGTGTGGGGAAACAGTACTTAATGGTAGGTTTTCCCGTGACGATTCCGCCACTTGTGAATATGATGGAATAGTGGACCGGATCGGTGTAATATCTACGTATATATGAACTTGTAATAGAATGCGAGGTGTCTTTCGGCGATAGCTTCCCAGCTGAATTGACTTTGAACAGTACGGTGTGCTTTCCTTCCCATTCTCTCGTTCAACTGTTTGTCCTGCACCAGAATAATGATGGCATCTGCGAATTCGCCGGCGTTAGAAGGATCTATCAACAGTCCGTTCTGTTCTGAGGAGATGACGTTCCTGATGCCTCCAAATCTGGAGGCGATAACCGGTTTGTTACAGGCCATAGCTTCCAGGGCAGTCATGCCGAATGGCTCGAAAATAGAAGGCAGCACAAACAACTCGGCATGCTGATACAGAGGCACCAGAAGTTCATCCGGAACATAGCCAATAACATGAACCCTTTCGTGCATTCCTTTCTCATCTATGATTTGCCTAATCGTGGCGACGATCTCCTGTTCTCTCGGCTGTGGATTGGGGGAACCGCCGCCGATGACGAGATGAATATCAGGAATTGCCTTTCTCACCAGGTTAAAGGCGTTAAGCAGGAGGTCATGGCCCTTGTTGGCATCAATCCGACTCAGGCAGAAGATATATCTGTCCGGCAGATCCGTCTTGGGCTTCTCTTCACCCTGTTTAAGAGGCCGGAAAGAGTGAACATCCACGCCCGGGGAAATAACAACGACATTGTCCGACGAGAACCCGTACAGTTCCTTCAGCTTTTCCTTCTGAACCTCGGTGGTCACCGACTGCGCTCTGACGGATTTGAAGATTCTGAATTCCTCGGATACACGATGGTTGAACCGGTACTTCTTCTCCATCTCCTCGGGGTCGCCCTGCATCTGGTCCCGTTTCCAGGCTCCCAGGGAGTGAGCGGTGAAGAAAGCAGGTCTGTTAAACTGACTGGCGACGTCGAGAGTTACGATCCCGGCATCTACGTAATGACCGTGGAAGAGATCGTAGTCAAGCCTGTTTTTCCGGATGAAGTTTGTCATGTTCTTTGCCAGTTCCGGCAGGATGTCATAGATTTCCTCTTTGGCAATGAATTGCCACGGCCCGGCAGCTATGCGGATGACGCGCCCGTCGGGGCAATCCGGAATCGGTTCAATCTGCGGACGGGAGCGATCAAACCATCGCGTGTAAATATCCACCGGCGTCCGACGCCTGGAGAGGGCTTTGGCCAACTCGAGCACGTAGACAACCTGTCCGCCGGTGTCGGTTCTGCCGAGCTGGGGGACGGGGTCAACATACCCGTGCGTGCTGAGCATGCAAATGCGCTTGATGGTGTTATGGTGTCGTGCCGTCACAGGTGTTTACCTCGTAGTCTCTGGTGACAATAATGTCAGCCCGGGGCTTGTGCGATGATATGATGCGATGCTCGATCCTGAGAACTTCCTCAAGGAATTCGTCCTGTTTTTCCCGTGATCGTTGTTGCCGCGATTCTCTGGTATCGACATGGGAGCGGTCAATGAAAACATGCTGGTGGACGTTGGCCAGGGTGGTTGTGTAGGTACCTTCGATGATGACCACCTTGATGCCTTCGAGTCTGATCCTTTCCCAGGTGAGGCGGTCTTCGGCGAAGATAACCAGTGGTTTCTCAACTTCCTTTTTCCCTTGGAGTATGTCTTTAATGTTTCGTTCAAGCAGAGTCAGGCGAACCTCCGACAGGCCCACGTGGCTGATATCTTTCCGGCGCATTCGGGCATTTGTTTTCGGTGGATACACAAAATAATCATCCTGTTGCAGGATGATACTTACTATTGACTTTTCGGCCAACAGCCCGGAGAGAACGGCGGCGATCTCCGACTTGCCGCTTCCGGACTCGCCGGCGATAGTGATAATAAACTTGCCCTTGGTCGCAGTAATCTGTCCGAGGAGCAGTTCCATTATGCCCCGGGCGGCCCTGGTGTGCCCTTCATGTATGACGAGTTTGTCACCTTCCATCGATGTGTCCTTTCCGTGCTCAGTAATCCCACAAACGCCTGTATGTAGCCTTGGTGCGGGCTGTTTGTGCCCGGGTGTACCTCTGGCACGTCGGCAGGAATATACAAAACTATTCTCAATAGTAAACAGTAGTGTCCGGTTGCCGGGGAGGCATACGTTCATCTCTTGATGGTGATCCCATAAAAAGAACCCGGCCACCCTCTCAAGGATGGCCGGGTTAATCTCGTTGCGAGATTATCTAGCGGCTTTCACCGCAAGCGTTATTGACACTGTGCCGGCGGCGTAAAGCTGATAAACAGGTAGTCTATCAACGCCGTCAGGTCACTAATGTCAACAAGGCCCTCAGGGTCACCGTCGATATTCGCTTCCTCCATGCATACCGGCGGCGTGAAGCTGATGAACAGGTAGTCTATCAGTGCCGTCAGGTCACTAATATCGACAAGTTCCTCAGGATCATTGTCAACGTTGCCTGTCATGCCAATGCAGCAGGAAGTCGGACCAAACCCCAGCTCACCGTCGCGATATAGTGTACCGGTGTAAGGGGTAGTCGAAAATGGCCCGCCGTTAGGCAGCGGTGCACCATCCGCAGGAGGTGGCGGAGCGTCGGGGTCGAACACGATCGGCGTAGTTCCGATCAGGTAACCCGGCAGATCGGGACATTCGCCATCGACGACAGTATAATAGTCCTGAAATTCAGGGCTGCCGCCGCCACCGGGCGGTACGTATGCCAGGTACACAGGCAGGTTTACCACATAGTAGATGGTGATGCCGGAGGTATCGGCGACAGCCGGTATCTCAATTACCTCCATGTCGTGGTAAGTGCTGTACCAGGTGTGCAGGTTCTGCAGCACCCACTGGCCACCCCAGTGCTTGGGAGCCGTCACCTTGGCCCAGTCGTTGTTGCCGCAGTGACAGTGCGCCCGCCAATCGAAGTTCAGAAGCAGGTCGTTTGCCCAGTTGGGGATCGTATCGCTGTAGGTCACGCACTTGACAGCCGTATCCTTGAACAGCGGAGGGTGACCTGTCGTATCGCAATCAACCGTACCCCATACCGTCAGGTCACCGACGGTACAGGTGTCCCAACCACGGAAGTGATACTTCCAGAGGGAAGGCTTGATCGGCGGAGCGCCGGTGATGATGAACGACATGTCAAGCGTCTCGACGGTATCCTCCTTCGGGATGCACTCGTGCTCTATGGCACCCAGGATATGGAAGTTGTATCCCCAGACGTCCACAGAGACCCACTCCGGGTTGTAGTCCGGAATCACGAAGCTGTCCGCGAAAGCGCCCGTGAAGTCGTATTCATCGATGATGGTCCAGCGTCCGATGTCGGAGGGATTGCTCGTCCCGGGTAAAGGTGGTGCAAGCGGGTCATCCCAGGCATCGGTCGACCAGTTGATGGCCACCACGACTGAGCAGGGCATCTCCGAGTTGATCTTCGAGATCAATCCTCCAAGCTTGATCACCTTGTACCGGGTGAAGTCGAGCGGGTGATCGTAGAACCAGATGTTCCACCAGTCGGGATCGTAGTAACGGTAGAATCCGTCACCGTAATGATCATCTCCGTAGCCTGAAACTTCATCCTCGTCCCACACAGTGACATCAAAGTTGTTATGTATTGGCTGTAAGGCGAGGCCGCCGCTTGGTTTGTGCAGCTCCTGCCAATCCGGTACGGAGTATATATTAGCCCAGACAGCGTCATCATTGAAGTTGGTGTCGGAGGATTTCCAACCCCACTGATACGTAGTATCCGTAACGACGGCGGAGATGTTCAGCCAGTAGATAGTCCCGGAATCCTGCCAGAACCAGATGGTGGTGTCGAGATCGATGTGGTAGGCGTAGTATGAGTGGTGGTCATTGGGTAAGACATCATCGGTGTACGGATCATACCAGCCTTCCCATGGAAGCGGTAAGATGTGGATAGTATTGAAGTCCGTTATGCCGTATTCCCACAACAGGCTGTCCGGCATGCTGTAGCCGGTCGGGCTTTCCGAAGCGGGCAGGTCGCTGTGGATACTGATGATGAACGAGTCAATAACGGTTTCAGAGTCATGCTTCCACGAACCCCAGAAGTGGATATCCTTGACCCAACCGTACTCCGAGCACTGCCAGTCATCCGCCATGATCATCGGCCAGGTGGCATTCACGTCCCAACCAGCCTCATCCGGCAGTTGCGGGTAGTGCATCTTGTGGTTGTCTATCGGGTCTTCGCAGGCTTCATCGATACCGTTGCCGTCCACATCACCCATGCAGAATTGAGCGCCGGTGGGTGACAGGGTACCGCCTAGGTCGTTACAGCAGAGCGGATCAACGTTCTTACAGGAACCATCCGGCATGCAGCAGGCCCTGGCGGCCGTGCATGCTGAGCCCGGTCCCTGTGGAGCGCCGTTCAACTCGTTAACGCAGCAGAGGGCGTCGGCCATGACGCAGGTTCCGTTCGGCAGGCAGCAGGCTTCCATACCGCCGCAGGTCGAACCGGCTCCCTGCGGAACGCCGCCCAGCTCATTAACGCAGCAGAGGGCGTCAGCCATCACGCAGGTATTGTTCGGCAGGCAGCAGGCTTCCATACCGCCGCAGGACGTGTTATTGCCCTGGTAAACACCGCCCAGGTTCGTTTCGCAGTCCGCCTGTGTGGTTACGACGCACAGGTTCAAATCCCCGGCGGGGTAACAGCAGGCGCCTGTATCCGGTTCCACGAGGCCTTCGCCCGTGATCACGAATGACAGGTCAAGCGACTGCAGACAGTCGTGCTCGATATACGAGGAGCTGTCGATCATGAAGTTGTAGCCCATGATATCGATAGAAACCCATTCGGGGTTGTACCATGGAATCTCGAATTCGTACTCGAAATGCCCCTCAATATCCTCGCCAAAAAGCAGCGTGTGGCGCCCGATGGCGGAATCCTCCAGGCTGGAGCGAATTATA
This sequence comes from Candidatus Zixiibacteriota bacterium, assembly GCA_029932795.1. Classification (GTDB taxonomy): domain Bacteria; phylum Zixibacteria; class MSB-5A5; order GN15; family FEB-12; genus JAOZPL01. The sequence goes on from JAOZPL010000018.1 coordinate 11,617, forward strand.
GGGAAGCATTGCGGCCCATCCCAGGAAGGATAATAGGAGCCGCTGGTCTCTAGGTTCCACAGCCAGGTGCCTACGGGCGGCCAGAAGCAAGAGTCGATGCAGAGTGTCTTGCCCTCCTCGGAGCAGGCCACCTGCGTGCCGATCCTCAGGATAACGTCATCATAGCCGTTGGGAACGCCGGGGTTATACATTACGGCGCCACCGACGTAGGCCGTGTCGGCACCTGAGCCGGTTATGCTGAGGCCACCAGAGAGGCACACGTGGTCATAGTAGCCGCACAAGCCGCCGGCGGTATCGTGTGTGATGGGACTCCAGGTGGCGCCATCTGGCGAGAATATCTGGAAGCCGTTGCTCATGCTCAACACACCCTCACCGGTCGAGTTGTTCATATTGACATTAAACGTGACGGGCTGGCCGCAGATGATAGTGTCGCCGTTCGCCCAGGAGCCGGGGCCACCGAGGAAAGCACTCATATCCGTACCGCCCGGGCTTCCGGGGGAACCGGGCCATATGAATTCGGGTATCGGCGGCACGCGCGGCTCACCGGGGGGATTGCCCTCCAGCGACCACCAGTCGGTGGACCAGTTTACCGCAAACTCGATGTAGGAGGGCCGGCTGGGATCTACCTTCGACACATCAAGTGATATGCGGATCTTCTTGACGCGTTCGGGATCGTACTCGTGGTCGTAGAACCAGACGTTCCACCAGCCGGATGGGTATTCATACCACATATTTTCCCAGGCGTCCGGCACCCAGCCGTCAACATTCCCGTCGATGTCGACCCAGGCGTTGAACGTGTTTACGATGGGAGTTGAAGGTTCGTACATATCTTCCCAGTCGAGTTCCTCCCAGAGACCCCAGACAGCGTCATCGTTCCAGTGGTCGATTGATGACTTCCAGCCCCATTGGCCGGAATCTGCTAGGACGGCAGAGATGTTCAGCCAGTAGATAGTTCCCGAATCCTGCCAGAACCAGTCTAAGGAATCGAGATAAACGTCGTAGCGGAAGTAGGCGGAGTGGTCATAGGGAAAGACGACATCGTACAAGGGGTCATACCAGCCTTCTTCTGAAGGCGGGTCAAACGCAGTGATATCGAAGTCGTAAATATACTTTTCCCAGAGGGTGCTGTCCGGGTAGCTGTAAGGAATGGAATCGCAGCAGGTCGGCACCGGGTAACCGCCGACGGTGTCAAAGGCCGCTATCCCGCTGGTATACAGGTAGTCCATGAAAATGACAACATCAAAAGAGTCGATCTTACAGTCACCGTTCAGGTCGCAGTGATACGCCCCGCCCGGACAACACGGGGGAGCTGTTCCCTGGACACATCTGATAAGCTGGACGAGGTCAGCAATAGACAAGGTTATGCCGTCACCATTGCAGTCGCCGTCGGCGAAGCAGGAGCCATGGGGGAAGGAGACAGCCGGCTGGTCGCTGTGGATACTGAGCACGAAATGGTCAATCGTACCCTCCACGCCGTGCAGCCAGGAGCCCCAGAAGTGGATATCCTTGACCCAGCCGGTATCGGAGCACATCCAGTCGTCGGCCAGAACCAAAGGATAGGTGGCGTTCACATCCCAGCCTTCCTCATCCGGCAGTTGGGGGTAGTGCATCTTGTGGTTCAAGCCACAGCACAGCTCAACTTCAATCACGAAGTTGACATCGATGCTCCAGTCGGCCAATATCGTGCCCCAAGAGCCGCTCCATAATTCTGAGCTACGCTGGCTGCCGCAGGTACCGTCATCAGATAAGCAGGGGATATTGTCCAACGCCTGGTTTACCACAGTGTAGCCGACGTGGAAGTCCTTGCTGACGACAATGTTTGCCGAGGAGACATCAACACAGGTCCAGGTGGGGTAGGCGTTAATCAATGGTCCCGGCACATTGACGGTGTACCTCACAGTGCCCGGGTACAAGCCGGTAGCGTCCGTATCCCAGATGTAGATGTCAACACCTGCGCCGGAGACATTGGAGTATTTATCGCCATCATCGTAGAACATGATGCACACGGTTTTAAGCGTGCATACGCCCGGTGGCGTAAACCGCTGATTGAAGAAATCATCCCCGAAATCGTCCGGCAGTGGCCAGTAGTAAGCAATGCCACAATAATACGACAGCCACCCGCAGGCGTCAGGCTGCAGCATTAAGTCCCGCGAGGGTGGGGTGATTTCTCCCTCGATTCGCCTCAAAGCCTCAGACTTGGGCGTTTTGGGGTTGTCTGCAGTTGTGTTACCTACTGCCGGGTCCCTGCCGCGCTCGGCCTTCGTGGCT
>JAOZPL010000255.1 GCA_029932795.1 Candidatus Zixiibacteriota bacterium
CCTAGAAAGAGCGTGTCTTTGTAAACGCCGTCGGTGTGATCCAACGATACAGACTGGGCGCTGGCCATATAAGGGATAGACACAAGCAGGCAAACACTTGACAGGAAAACAGTTAGTCCTCTCATCTCTTATCTCCTGTTATATGTGACCGTTTATCCCGTTGTCACAAAATGCTGCCGGGTCTAATGCCTTGGGTATTGTCATGCGATGATCACATGGGCATAGACATAATGCACAGAGCAATGCCCGGTTATAAGGCGGAACACGCCAGCTTTAGAGTATAACCCACCTGTATAATTACGCAAGCGGTTTATGTGCGGGAGCTCAGGCTGCGGTGAAAGGATTATCAATATGTAGCGGCGATAGATCCCGTCTTTTTGCTTGAGCAAGCTGGCTGGAAGCGGTTTCTATGATGCATGTGAAAGGCGCCGCCACCTTTTCTGTGACGGCGCCTTACGATAGCTATCACCCGGGCGGGCGAATGTGTTGACGTGATTATTCCTTTGCTCTGTCGCCAGGATAATCCTGAGGAGCCAGCTTTTCGCTGGCCAGTTCAGGATGTGGCATATCGAGTTGTTTACGAAGCAAATCGATGTAATCGTTGATAAGTCGATACTTGTTGCTGAAAGCCTCCGTTCGGATAAACGATCTCGACAAATGCTCCTTGGTATTCAGTAATGTCAACGACTGTCTGAACAGACGCCTTTCGGTCGCTTTTGTACTTTTAACGCCAACAGGCTGCTGGTCTTGAGTCTGTTTGTGTTTCGCCAGGGCGGCTTTCCTGGCGTAGTGTCGGACAGTCTGTTCGGTTGCGGTGATGTCAGATCGGAGAATCCCTCTGATTTCCTGTTCGTAATATCGGACTCTCTGCCTGTCCCCTTTGAGAATGGCATCATGCCAGAGGTCCACATGGTGCAGGAGGTTCTCCATCGTCATTTCGATGTCCGTGGAGTTGCGTGATAACTGCTCGGCGGGTTGTTTGGTATCCTGTGCCACCGAGAGAGTACCGGCCGTCGCCATAGTGACCCAAATCAGCAAGAGAACCAGTGCCGGAGCCGTTACAATTCTTTTGAACATAGCTTCTCCCTTCGAGTTCCACTGCTCAATAGGCTGTTATTGTTATAATGATAATCAAAAGGTATGCCTGCACATCTAACTTCCTCTGGGGGAGCATGTTAGCATATCCCTGGATGAAGCTCAGTGTGGGATAGAGGGAATGTCAAGAGGGATTATCCCTATACCATTTTCTCTACCTCAAGGGACCAGACGGCGAGAACGATGGCCAGTCACAACCTCTGTCCCTGCTTTCTGGGTCGGCTGTTCTCGGCACCGAATCCGGTGAACTTGCAGCGGTGTGGGGGTCGTTTCAGCCGTTGAGTCTGATTGTGAGCAGGGAGTTAGAAAAATATCTTTGCCAAATAGACCTGTTCCTGTTCTGGGAAGGGTACTTAACGAAGGTATCGGTTAGACCATGGGGGACTGTTCAGATTCTCACTTCTTCTGGGCGTGATTGTTTACCAGTGCAAAAGAAAGATATTCCAGTTCCATTGACATGTTCTCGTTTCTCAGAAAGACATCATTCGGCACTTTCAGATTGGCTGGTGCAAAATTCAGTATTGCCTTAATGCCGGCTTTGACCACGTCGTCAATGATGTACTGGGCGACCGTAGCAGGTACGGCAATGATCACCATTTCGATCCTGGCTTCTTTCAGATCTCTCTCTAGATTTCTGACGTCGGAGATGGTAATCCCTTTGTGATTCGAGCCGATCTTGCGCTGGTCATTATCAAACAGTTTGATGATGTTGAAACCTTGCCTGGCAAACTCCTTGTAGCCTACGAGAGCGGAACCGATATTGCCCACCCCGATCAGAGCCACTCGCCATAGCCTGTCTATGCCAAGAATCGAGGCCATCTGGTGCTTTAGTTCGGTAACGGGATATCCCAGGCCCCGAGTGCCAAACGAGCCGAAAAAGGAGAGGTCCTTGCGGACCTGAGCGGGGGTAAGCTTTTCCCGTTTGGCCAGATCCTTGGATGAGACCGTCTGGAGGCCCTCTTTCTCTAATACTGAGAGCGTTCGGTAATATCGTGACAGTCGGTGGATTGTGGATTCTGAAATACGCTTTTTGCCAAAGCTACCGACAGTGCTGTAGGTGTTGCTGTTCATATTGTCTTCGTGTTTAACTATGTGAAAAGGTTCACAAAAGTATAATTGTCTGTGATCCATTGCCTGTCAAGTGATTTCTGTCACTAGCCTCGATCCCAGTCTCTTACATTGGGGTCAGTTTCCGAAATTGATCCCCCCGGGATGCATACAGTGGACCAGGGTGCCACCCTTCTTTTAGTGGGCTAATTCTCGAAAGATAGATGGTGATAACCGGGCAAGAATCTCGTAATTTATTGTTTGTGCCCATTCAGCCAGTTGTTCCGCGGTAAGGACCTCTTTGCCGTCCCGGCCAACAAGGGTAGCTACGTCACCCAACTTCACACCGGCGATATCGGTCACGTCGACCATCATCAGATTCATGCACACCCGCCCTCTGACCGGTGAGCGTTTACCCCTGATAAGGACGTACGCCTGGTTGGACAGAGAACGGTCGTAGCCATCGTAGTACCCGATCGGGAGCACAGCCAGCCGGGTGGGAGATGTTGTCCGGTAGCTGCAGCCGTAGCCGATGAAGCTGTTGGCCGGCAATCGCTTTATCTGGGTGATGCGGGTTTTCCAACTGAGTACGGGATTGACAATGTCGTTCTGGCCTCCCTGCAGCCGGTAGGTCAGGTAGGTCTCTTTTGACGGCCAGTGGCCGTAGACTGCAATTCCGGGGCGAACCAGGTCAAAGCGGGTTTTCTCAAAAAGCATCAGGGCTGCCGAACAGGCAGTATGCCGGAGGGTCGGTTTGATTCCCATGCGACCCATGGCCGCCACCAGCCGCCGGTAGTTCTTCAACTGGTACTCAGCGTACTCGTGGCTGGTTGTATCCTCTATGTTGGCAAAATGCATACCGGCACCCCAGGGCCTTTTCAGGTATGGGTACTTCCTGTAGATGGCGGCGAAGGCGGGAAGTTCCCCCTCGGTGATTCCCTGGCGGTTGGTCCCGGTTTCCAGCTTGAGGTGAGTGCGAATCCTTTTTTTCGTCCGGTCGGAGATTTTCCCCAGTCTGGTCAGCATCTCCCGGGTAAAGACAACCGGTTCGAGATCATACTCAAGGACGGCTTCAAGGTTCTGTGTGGCGATTGGCCCGAGCACCATGATTTTCCTTACCCAGCCCGATTCCCGGCAGGCAACCGCTTCCTCCAGCGAGTGGACTGTGAGGTATTCAACGCGGGGATGTTTGGCGATAAGGCCGACTATTTGCGGCAGTCCATGGCCATAGGCATTGGCCTTGACACAGACGGCCATGATCCGGTTGCCCGCCATCCTCCCCAGGGCGCTGATGTTGCGGAACAGGGCGGATCGGGAAATTTCAATCCAGCTCAGGTGGCGTGACGGTTTCATCCTTTGATGTATATCCGTCTCCTGTGGTCGTGACAACAAAAAGATTTCCCGGAGGATCCGGATGCCGGTAGTGAAGGAACCGGCTTTACCGGAGGGCGTAGATTTAGCTTGATTATATAAGGACGCAGCTGTTTTATTTATTTGTCGAATGAAGGACGTCATTTTACAGAACCTGACTATTCTGCATGGTCAGATCGCTGACGCTTGCGAA
>JAOZPL010000256.1 GCA_029932795.1 Candidatus Zixiibacteriota bacterium
TAGTTCTGTTTCTGCAGAAGTCGTTCCAATCAATGTTCCAGTTTGTTGAGCAGACGCTCCATTACAATTTCAGTTTCGCGGGCAGTGTTTTTATCCCCCTCGAAACGATACTGATTTATATCCCGAGCCATTATTTCAAGCTCGTCTGGATTCTCTACCGCATACCAGATTTCCAGTTCCGACCAGCTCAGTTCCTTCTCGTCGAATGCTCTGGATACATCGGAATAAATGGAAGGTGACTTCCAGTCAAACTCGGACAGGTTAATTCTCGGAGATCCCGACATACCGATCATATAGTACCTTCCTTCCGGGGTCGGCCCAAAGACGGCGTCGGATGCCTTGAGCATTCGAAGCGCGGTTTTCATCATGTCGGCCGTGATAGTCGGGGTGCGGCTGCCAATGACGAGAACGTTCCTGTATCCAGCCTCGAAACAATCCCTGAATATGTTCTCCAGACGAATCCCCCAGCGCTCAAACGGCTGCTCAAAGGACTGAAAGCGGGTCTGAAATCGCTCCGCCTTTCTCCCGGATAGCTTGCTGCCAAGATAGTCCATAACGATCCTGACAAACAGTTTCCTCTCAGGGAGGTCGGTAGCGTACAGACGAACATCGATATTATTCAGGTTCAGGGCATTCGTTATCGTATCGGTAATGAAAGCCTGATGCAGGAATTTCAGATCATCTCCCTGTATGGCTCCCAGGTCCATTGTGGAACCATCTTCAAGCGGTTCCTGAATGCATAATGCAATAACCGTGTCGTGCTTCTTTTTCGGTGGCATAGTCCCGTGATGCTCAATCTTGTTTTGGGGGGGAATATAAAAGGCGTCCTGTCACCAGTCAAGCAGGGCCGGTCAAAAACCGACAACTGCGGCTAGCCGATTTTGCCGAGTGACGGGAAAACATCCAGGAGGAGACCAGAGATTCGCTGGAGCAGGTCAAAAAAGATCAAGATGCCAACCAGCATCAGCAATCCTCCCGAGATGATCTCCACGGCTCGGAAATGTCGCTTTACAAAACTAAAAGCACCAATCAGATAGTTGAACAGCAGCGCGGTCAGGATAAAGGGAATCCCCAAGCCAGCGGAATAGAAAACCAGCAGTATTACACCCTGTTGGGAGCTCTCCTGCTGTGCCGCCAGAGTGAGAATGCCGCCGAGAATGGGACCTATGCAGGGAGTCCATCCAAACGCAAAAGCAATACCGACAAGAACCGACCCGATAATACCTTTTTTCTTGGCACTGCCTAGGTTGAAACGCTTTTCATAGTTGAGAGCTTTTATCCGAATCAGTCCGGTGACGTGAAGGCCGAACAGAAAAACCAGAACGCCGGCAATCTTGTTGAACAATATCAAGTTCTGACGAAGCCAGCCACCCACCCCACTGGCTGCCGCACCAAGAGTAACAAATACCAGCGAGAAGCCAATGACAAAGAACACTGTGTTGACAACCAACCGGCTCAGGTGTGATGCCGACTTATCCCTGGAAACTAGCTCCTCAAAGGATACTCCAGAAATAAACGATAAATAGCCCGGTATCAAAGGGAGAACACAGGGGGACAGAAATGACAGAAACCCGGCCAGAATGGCTGCCGGTATCTCTACTGTCGGCTGATCAAACACACAGACCTCACATATCTAAGCGCTTGAAATATCTCCTGCAGGTCTTGCCTGTAGTTGAAATATAACAAAAATATTGGGGGGAAGTTCTCGATCTCAGGAATGTTTCTGAGCACGGTTGATGATTTCGTCCCGGATGAGCCGTAACAGCTTCTCGGAATTGATCTTGGCGGCGATTTTCACGGCAATTCTTTCAGCCAACTCCGTGGCAAACTTATTGGTAAACAGACCAACTTCCTTGCTGGTCAGTGTTTCCAGCTTGTCCTCCCACGCCAGTTTCTGGTCCGGTTTCCCAGATGGCGGATCATCATTCCGAAGAACCACGCTCTCCAGCTCGTTTGATTTGAGCAACTCCATCTCTTTCTTGAATTCGTCGATGAACCCTTCCACACCATCTGATTTTTTCTCTACCGGTGGCTCTGTCGTCTCTGGAGTATTCGTCTCAGGCACCACCGGGTTAACCATCGACGCCGGTTCAGTATAGGTGAGTTTGCTCGAGCCCCCCTCGCTCAACGGGGGGGGTTGACTCGCGGCGGTGGCTCCTGACACCGAGGGGGGAGATTCTGCGTCTTCGCGAATAGCGTTTATGAACCAGTCATAATCATGAGCGGTACCCTCCTGACTGCTGGCCTTGAACGCCTTCGGATCAACTAAGCCGTACTGGTCTCCCATGATCTCAAGTTTGCCGGTTCCGGAAGGAGACGAGGGAGGTGGTTTGTCCGCTGCCTTGTTTACAATATCTGTTGCTTCTTCGCTGATTATCAAAGATTCGACGCGGGACGAATCACTGTGGTCTGCACGATCCCGGTTGTCATGATCATAACCAATGATGCCATCATTAGCCGATCCCTTAGCTCGCTTGCGAGCGACGGTCGTCTTGTCCATCACCTCCGAACCGGTAACGTCAAGCTGATCAAGGCCGAGGGCGGCGTCGAGAAACTCATCATCCGCGGCCGACTCTTCCAGCCGTTTGCCGGCAGACTGCTCGACTGGTTCGCCGGTCTGTCCGAGAAAGACAAAAACCTTCTGAAGAAACTCTTTCGGATCAATCGGTTGCGATACAATGGCTTCCTTGGGGAAGGGAAGGTCGGAGTGGTCGGCCGGGGCAAACAAAAGTAGCGGCACTGAGGAAGACCGGGAATCTTCCCGGACCTTCTCATAAAACGGGCGCTGATCGGAGGTGCAAAGATCGGCGCCGACAACGAGCAGGTCCGGACGGGAGAACTGGAGGACCTCTTTGGCCTTGTCGGCGCTGGAGACAGAGATCACCTCATATCCGCTCTGTCTCAACACGGACTCGGCAGCAGTGCGAACTGCATCCGCTGCCTCAGCCAACAGCACTTTCTTGCGCATACGTTATCCTATTGCTCCTGTCGGTCTTTCCGGCGTGAGAGTTCGGACGATGCTTCCTCCAGGAACTTCCGGTCGCTCGGATTGATATTCTCTATACCGACTTCGTTGATCTTGTCAAGAATGGCATCCACTCGTCTCATTATATCTTCGGCTTTCTGAAGCCTTTTATTTAGCTTAGCCGTTTGACGCCTATAGTGCAAGGATTTTAATCTCTTGCTGAAAAACAGCATCCGCCAATCCATCTTGAGGTAAACAACACCAAACAATGCCCCGCCGAGATGAGCCATATGGGCAACACCGCCACCACCGAATAGGAACCCGAGAAGCAACAGCCCGGGGATGGCATACTTGACTTTGACTGGAAACAGAAAGTACAGGTAAAGCATACGATTCGGGAACATGAGCCAGTATGCAATCAGGACGCCGTAGATCGCACCTGAAGCTCCCAGGATGACGCTCGGCTGGGTGGAGAGAACAACGTGGGTGATCAACGACAGGACAGCCCCGGCCAATCCGCTCATGATATAGAAACGAGCAAACACCCTGCTCCCCCAGCCGGATTCGATCTCGGTACCAAACATCCAGAGGATGAACATATTGAAAGCAAGGTGCCAGAAACCGCCGTGCAGAAACATGTAAGTGAAGATCTGGTAGATATAGTTGGGAAACTGATCAAAGAAAGGCCCGGTCGTGAGCGAAAAAAGCAGGGG
>JAOZPL010000257.1 GCA_029932795.1 Candidatus Zixiibacteriota bacterium
ACGAACTCTGGCAGAAAACCAGAAACTTCTGGAGCACCTAGAGCTTGACAAGTCCGGCTACGACACGGTTCCATACGTTTGGGCCAGGCTGGAAAAAAGGAGCAGTTCCGCAACAGCCGCCAGGCTCCTTTTCAAGCGCTACCGGATTCTGACTGCACCGGGTACAAGTTTTGGCGAAGGCGGGAAAGGGTATCTTCGCTTTTCGTTGACCACCGGTAGCCAGGCATATACCAATGCCGTCGCCCGGCTGAAACACAAAAGCGGACTGCTGACAACCCAGGAGGACGAGTGAAGGACTGTCTTCGTCTCTGCGGTCTTTCCTTCTACGGCTATCACGGTGTCAGCGCCGCGGAAAGGGAGACTGGACGCGCTTTCGAGGTCGATTGCGAATTGGAAATCGATCTGGCCGAAGCCGGCCACACTGACAGGTTGGGCGATACCGTAGATTACGGTAAGGTTTACGCTGTGATTAAGGAGATGGTTGAGGGTAAGGCATACGGTCTCATTGAGGCCCTGGCAGGTGAACTGGCCATGAAGATACTTGACAGTTTCCCGGCCTACCGGGTAACTTTGAGAGTTCGCAAGATGCAGCCGCCGCTTGCCGGTCAGGTCAAGTACATCGAGGCGGAGGTCACCCGCTACCAGGGCGACACGACTAAACTTACCGGTGAAAGCGAACCACAACCGGGAGGTAAACATAAATGAATGAAACCGTCTATATCCAGTTGGGATCAAATATCGGGGATCGCGAGAGCTACCTGAAAGGTGCACTGGAGCGCATCGAATCACTCGAAGGATTTGAGGTTATTGCCGTCTCTGGGATCTACGTTTCCGAAGCCCAGGACATGGATGAACATAGCCCACCCTTTCTAAATCAAGTGGTCAAGGGGGACTACCAGTACACAGCAAGCGAGCTATTACATTCCCTGGAAAAGATTGAGCGAGAACTGGGACGGACGAGCAAGGGAAAAAACGAACCCAGGACAATTGATCTGGATATCCTGCTGTTCGGGGATCAGATAATCGACACTGCCAGACTTCGCGTGCCACATCCGGAACTGCTCAACCGCCCGTTTGTCATGATCCCTCTGCTGGAAATTGACACTTACATCACTCATCCAGCCGGCAAACGCCCTATCGCCGACTTCATTGGTGATAAAGACCATGCCCAAGTAATGTTATACAAGGACCATGTCTCCCGAAATATCCGAGCCTAACTATATTGCCGTCGAAGGTGTGATCGGAGTCGGCAAAACCACCTTTGCCCGCATGCTGGCGGAGCGAATCGACGCCGAACTGATCAACGAGGAGGTTCTCGAAAACCCCTTCCTGACCGATTTCTACAAAAACCGGAAACGTTACGCTCTCTCCTGCCAGTTGTATTTTCTAATCTCCCGATTTAAGCAGCAGCAACAGTTGATTGAGCGTGACCTGTTTGCCGAGCGTATTGTGTCGGACTACCTGTTTATCAAGGACTCGATATTCGCTTCGGTCAACCTTTCGCAGCGTGAACTTGTGCTCTACAACAAGATCGCACCCATTCTGGCCCGGGATGTCCCTCGTCCCGACCTAGTCATCTATCTTCAGGCAACGACGCGGGTACTGCTTGATCGCATCCTCCAGCGTAATCTCCCGTTTGAGAAATCGATCGACAACAACTACATCGAGATGCTCAATAACGCGTACGATTACTGTTTCTTTCACTACACCGATACGCCGCTTCTGGTGGTGAAGACTGACGGGATAGATTTCGTTCACAATCCCGAGCATTTCGATGATCTCATTGAACAGATACGAAAGCCGGTCAGCGGCAAGAAATACTACGTTCCTGCCGGCGACCTTGCCACCAGGTAACCAGAAATGTCTGAGATAAAAAAAAGGAAGAAAACGACAGTCCAAACGTTTGCGGAAAAGAAATCCCGGGGTGAGAAGATTACTGTTCTGACTGCCTATGACCACATCACCGCTCGCCTGCTCGATCAGGCGGGGATCGATTCTCTCCTGGTAGGTGATTCGGCAGCCAACGTCATTCACGGTTTCCGCTCCACACTGCCGATGACAATGGATCTCATGATCGCCCACACGGCGGCGGTTGTCCGGGGCAATGCCAGAGCTCTGGTCATTGCTGATATGCCATTCATGTCGTTTCAACCCTCAGAGGAAACAGCAACCCTGAATGCCGGCAGATTTCTTGCCGAGGCTGGGGCGGAGGCTGTCAAGCTTGAGGGCGGGCTGGAAATGGTATCAACCATCAAACGCCTGATTGACATCGGCATACCCGTGATGGGTCACATCGGACTCACACCTCAATCGATCCATCGCTTCGGTGGTCCCAGGGTACAAGGGCGCGTGGAAAGGTCACGTACCTATCTGATGGAGTCTGCACAGGCGCTGGAGGAGGCAGGCTGCTTCTCAATTGTCCTCGAGCTGGTTGAAAAGAAGATAGCCGCCGAGATCACGACAGCCCTGAAAACAACCGCCACCATCGGTATTGGCGCCGGTCCTGAATGCGACGGCCAGGTGCTGGTCATCAACGATATACTGGGGCTGCGCGAACCGGAATTCCGACCAAAATTCCTGCGCGAGTACGCCGACCTCTCGACTATCATCACAGAAGCGGTCAGAAAGTATGTAGACGACGTTAAAAGCGGCGATTTCCCCGGCGAAGATGAATCCTACAATACACTATAGGCTTTGGCGACCTGATGTTACACACCAGACGGCGGAAGAGTAAATAGCATCGCTGCTTTCTATAGAAACCCACTTGCCGACATGATAACCATGGAGACGCAAAACACGTCAGTAAGCAGTCTCCAGGGCATATCCAACTCCAGCAGACAACCATTATCTAACAGAGGTAAACCATGATGTATGCAGGCAGTATTGCTAGCTTTCTCACCATCATACTGTTGCTGGCTAACACAGCTATTGCCGACGACAGTCCTCAGCATGGCTGGCGACAGTCAGTGATGCTGGACATCACCACTACCCAGACCTCTTATTCCGATTCCTGGGCCGGCGGTGAAGCCGGTTCAGTCAACTGGGTCTCCAATCTGAACGGTTCAGCCGAAAAACAACTGTTCGATTGGCTGGACTTCAAGTCCACGCTGAAGCTTGCCTTTGGTCAGACTCTAACGCAGGATGCTGAAGATAAAAAATGGAGCAAACCTAGAAAGTCCACCGACAAAATCGACTGGGAAAACGTGGCCCGGTTCACGCTTAACAAATGTGTCGATCCCTATGTCGCCTTCCGCCTTGAATCACAGTTTTACGACGGTTCGGTTAAGGAGAAGAAACTGTTCTTCAGCCCCCTGCTGCTGACAGAATCTGCAGGAATCGCGCGCAAGTTCTATTCCACAGAAGAAGACTTCATCACCAGTCGGCTGGGATTTGGACTGCGACAGCTCATCAGATCCGCAGTTGATATCGATTTGGAGAGACCTGATGTCCTTGAAACTGTGGACTCTACTCTTGTCGACGGCGGTCTGGAGTCGGTCAGCGATATCACTCTTTCCCTGCACAAAAACATGCAATACGTCGGTAAGCTGACACTCTACCGAGCGTTGTTCTTCTCCAGAAGCGACGAAGTGAAAGGGACTGAAACAGAAGACGACTGGAAAGCCATCGACGTCAACTGGGAAAACATGATCAGCGCCACGGTCACCAGGA
>JAOZPL010000258.1:0-2259 GCA_029932795.1 Candidatus Zixiibacteriota bacterium
ATCCTTACCGATACCGGCAACAATGGTGATCAGAACCCTGACAAGGTCTGTCCTGAGTTTATCTTTGACCTCAACCGGTCAGGAAGGCTGCAACTGCAACTGTATCCGCGTGGCCGGGTAACAATCCGCTGACCATTTCGCCCCGTCTCATAAAGAAAAGGGGTTCTGCTCCCGATACTTATAGAGAAATATGCAAATCGATGAAACACTGCAAAACAAGTCCGATCTGAAGGATTAAAGGTATGAGCTTATCCGGAAATCTTCAGACTGTCTCCTTTCCCGACATACTGCAGCTTCTGGCCACCGGGAAGAAAACAGGTGTTCTGGAATGCAAGACTGCCACGCGGCAAAAGGAGGTCACGTTCAAAGACGGCAATATCATATATGCCTCTTCGGTCAACAGCAATGAAGATCTCCTCGGTCAGATGTTGCTGAAACGGGGCCGGATCTCCAAGTCAGATCTGGAGCGCGCCATCACACTGCACAAGCAGACCGGGCGTCAGCTTGGCACCACCCTCATGGATATGAATCTGTTCACGAAAGAGGAAATTGCCGATTGCCTTAAACTCCAAATTGAGGAGATTGTCTACAATCTGTTCTCATGGCAGGAAGGCGACTTCATCTTCCACGAGGGCGCATCTCCCAAAAGTACACCGCTCCTGATCGAACTGAACACCATGAATGTTATCATGGAGGGAACTCGACGGATAGACGAGTGGATGGAAATCCAGAAAGTGCTTCCCCCCGACGATGTTCTACTGCAGATTGCCAAGTCTCCGAAAGTGGCCCGGGAGGAACTGACCTTGTCCCTTGATGAGTTCCGTATGCTTTCACTTATTAACGGCGACCGGACATTGCCCGAACTCATTGATCTGTCACCCATGGGAGAGTTTGTTACCTGTCGGGCTATCTATCGCCTGGTCGTCAATCACCTCGTGGAAGTAGCCGGCAAACGAGAGGAATCTTCACTGGAGGAGGAGGACGAGGAAGAGGTTATCATGTCGATCATTTTCCATCTTTTCTCGAACTGCTTTCACAGGATTCGGTCGTGTGTTCAGGAAGTGGTCGGTGATTACAACACCCGATTCGGTACGTTTGCGGCCCAGTATCGCACCGGTCTGCTGACCTACTTTCCCGGGGTGAGTCCCGACTCGGATCTCATGCCTTCTTTTGACCGATTCCTGGCGGCGGTTCGAGAAATCCCGGCAACCAGGCGGTATCATGTTCTCATGTCCGGTTTGGAGAAGATGATCTCCGAGCAGTTGGTCTATGTATATCGACTGCTTGGTGAAAGCGTCTACCGGGACACAGTCACGAGAGTGAAGAAAGAAATCTCCAGTCCGCTGGCCACTCGCCGCGAACTGGTCAAACGGTATAACATCGAGGATGATTTCTACGGAACCATTAAGCGTGCTGACAAAGTTGTCAAGCTGGTGAGAGGATAGGTCATGAAAAAGATGATCTTGTTGAGTACCCTGTTGACGCTATTGGCTGCTAACCGTGCCGAGGCCGCCAACGTGGCGGTTATCACCACACCTCCGGGCATACTGAATGTGTTAATCCTTATCATTGCCTGCGCTGGTGTGGTTGTCGGTTTCCAGGTATTGACAGTCGTCAGGGGAGGGTTGTTGAGCCGTAGCTGGCAATTGTTCATTGGGGGATTCGCTGTTTTGGTGTTGGCTCAGGTATTCGGTCTGCTGTACCGGATGCAAATCATGATCCTGCCGGAATGGATTATCTCCGCTTTGCTGGTCGTTATGGCTGGCATATTTCTTTATGGAGCCTATGAGGCCAGACGGGTCCTGGGATAGACGCTGAATTGAGTTGACATAACCTTATGTAACGTTTATAATTAACGCAGGGCGAAAAACCGTTTTGGCTAGCATGCTGTCTTTGAGTGAGTTATGGGAAATATTTGAATGACAGTTACTGTTGAAATAGATGATCGAATTGCCAAGTGCCGCAAGATCATGGAGCAGGATCCTAACTCGCAGATATTTGCGGCACTGGCAGAAGCCTTTCGCAGGAAAGGTGACCTTGATCAGGCATTTCGGATTTGCCAGAATGGTCTGAAAATCCACCCTTCATATGGATCAGCTCACATTGTGATGGCCAAGATCAATCTGGATAGAGGCTTGTACGACTGGGCCGAGGCTGAAATCAGGAAGGCGGCTGAGCTTGATGGTAACAGCCGACCAGTCGAACTGCTGCTAGCGGAGATCCATATTTACAAGGGAGAGTTTCGGAACGCGGTCAAAC
>JAOZPL010000258.1:2269-3666 GCA_029932795.1 Candidatus Zixiibacteriota bacterium
GCTGCCCGAAGAAAAGGCAATGACCAGCAGCATCTCCGAGGAACAGGAACATGTTATCTCGGGACCTTCCGGCGACACCGAGCTGACCCCTTCAAAGGAGGAAACACCGGTCGCTCTGACCACGAGCGATGTTCTCAAACAGGCAATGACCCTGACGGGACTTCAGGGAGCGCTGTTTGCAAACGTCGAAGGTCTGGTGGTGGAGTCAATGTGGGGACTTGATCTTGACGTGACCGTCTGTGGCGCAGCTTTTGCTGAAATCGACAGCTTTCTGACCCAGGAACTGCTCAAGGGGTCGTTTGGGAAAGGGAACACTGTTCTGGTGGAAACAGAGAATAAGATATTTTATCTCGTGCGAGTCGCCGATGGCATGTTTGTCTTTGTCGGCAGCGTAAAAACGAATCTGGGTGGTCTACGAATGAAAATCATGACCCTGATTGAAAAGTACAGGGTTGATTGAACGGGGAATGCTTATGCAACTAAGTGGACGGATTGGACGAAGCATGCTATTGTATACACTGGCGCTGCTGGTTGTACCTATGCTTGTCTTCCCAGAGCTGTTCGGCACCGGACTGGCCAAGGCGTCGCTGATCAACGTTTTCTACGAACTGGCCTACTACGGGTTGGTAATCTTTCTGTTGAACCGGCGGGCGAAGCTGATCCAGTTGCTTCACGCCGGAGGCATCTGCCTGGTGTATCGATTAGGCATCGGGGCAGCGTTTGGGCTGGTGGTTGCGCTTATCTACGGGCTTGATCTCGGAGTAGCTCTGACGATGGGGGTGTCCAGTTACCTGCCAGCCATCTTCCTCCATGTTGCCGCAACACCATTTGTACTCAGACCCGCCCTGGAACAGATCTATGGAAGGTCGTCGGCACAACGGTATCGGACACGTCAGCCCGTCACTGTTGAATCTTCCCAGACTGGCAGGACCTCGATCGCTATCTCCAGAGAGAAAGGTGTTGTCTCTGAAGAGGCAGGCATCGCAAGGTTACATATTTCGGATGTGAAAGCGGTTCCTGTATCCGCGGCCGGGGAATTGGTTACTCCAAAGGTTCCCTTGAGCGCCAATGGTTTTGAACGGGCGGCCAGTTATATCGGTGAGCACGGTTCGGTGCACTTGGCCTGCGTGATTGACTACGAGGGATTGTTGCTGGCAAGTTTCCGGCGCGGGGAGATAATCCCGGAGGACTGGGCACCGTTTGCGGAGCTGTTCGTCTTGGGTAACAAGGGTGTGCTCGACCGCTGTGAACTGGACTCACCGGAAAGGATAGAGGTTACACTTCGGGAGAAACGGATAGTCATCGCCTGTGGGGAATCATACCGTCTCATGGTGATCTCGGAGCGCCAGAGCGATGACTTTCTAAGTATACGTATAAACCAGGCTATAGAAATGATA
>JAOZPL010000019.1 GCA_029932795.1 Candidatus Zixiibacteriota bacterium
ATGGACAGCGAGCTTTTCAGATATACGAGAGTTCTCAATTGAGCACGATATTCATAAACGGGTGGCAGGATTATCAGCGCTCTTCGGGTCAACGAACAGTGGTGACACTGGGCACTTTTGACGGTCTTCATCGCGGCCACCAGGAGATCCTGAATCGTGTCAGGCTGGCTGCAGCGGATCTGGATCTGCCACCGGTGTTGATTACTTTTCACCCGCATCCCCGCGATATTGTCAGTCCGAACGATGCTCCCAGCCTACTAACTACACCTGAAGAAAAAAAGAGATTCATCCCTCATTTCTTTGACGGGTGTGTACTTATCCTCGAGTTCAACGAGACGTTGAAAAATATGAGCGCCGAGCAGTTTGTTAGTGATATTCTTGTTGAGAAGCTGCAGGTACGGAAACTTGTTGTCGGTTACGACCATGGCTTCGGGCGAAACCGGGAGGGGAGTACCTCCGCCCTCAAGGTGCTGGCTGACAGGCAGGGGTTCGAAGTGGAGATTGTCGATCCTGTCTTTTATGGTGGCCGGCCGGTCTCTTCATCAAGGATCCGGAGAGCTATGACCGGCGGCCGGTACACCGAGGCGATCGAGTTGCTTGGCCATGACTATGCCATTTCTGGTATTGTTGAACATGGCCTTGGACTTGGGCACAAGATTGGCTATCCAACAGTCAACGTGAAATACGGTCACCGCAAGCAGCTTCCACCCGAGGGTGTTTACGCCTGCTGGGCACAGGTCGGAGGAGAAATGAAGAACGGTATGATGTTTGTCGGACATAATTGTTTCAACCCCGTTCGAACGGTAACGGTCGAGGCCAACCTTTTCGACTTTGACCGCGACGTTCACGGTGAAGAGATTATCGTCTATCCGACACACTATATCCGCGAAAGCCGGGTTTTCAACTCCACTGATTCGCTTGCCCAACAGATTAATATAGACAAGAACAGAGTGTTAGAGATAATAAGTAAGGGAGAAAAGCAATGCCAGTAGACAAGGAACGGAAGGCGGCCATAATTGAGAAGCACCGTCTTCACGAGACTGATACCGGTTCACCGGAAGTCCAGATCAGTCTCCTGACTGAGCGCATTAACCACCTGACCGAGCACTTAAAGGCTCACGAAAAAGACTTTCACAGTCGCCACGGGCTGTTGAAACTGGTTGGCCAGCGAAGGCGCCTGCTCGCATACTTGAAAAGCAGCGATATTGAAAGTTACCGCGATGTTGTCACCAGGCTGGGGTTACGACGTTAAAAGAAAGCAAGGGTAGTATATGTCAGACAAGGTAGAATTTGAAATCGGCGGTCGTACCATGACAATAGAGAGCGGCAAAGTGGCTAAACAAGCCAACGGCGCCGTGACAGTGCGATACGGCGATTCTATGGTTATTTCGACAGTATGTTCCGGAACCGAACCAAAGCAAGGTCTCGATTTCTTCCCGCTCACGGTAGAGTACCGCGAGAAGGCATACGCGGCAGGGAAGATTCCTGGTGGATTTTTCAAACGCGAAGGTAGACCTTCGGAGAAGGAGGTCCTGTCGGCTCGTATTATCGACAGGCCAATACGTCCGCTTTTCCCGGACGATTTTCAATCCGAGACACAGTGTATCTCATACATCGTCTCCCACGATCAGGAGAATGATACTGATATTCTGGCCCTGGTGGGCACAGCAGCAGCGATTGCAATTTCCGACGTGCCGGCTTCCAAAACCATCGCTGGTGTCAGAGTCGGGCGTATCGACGGTGCGTTTGTCATAAACCCAACTCTGGAGCAACTCGACGAATGCGATCTCCAGATTACCATGGCTGGCTCCTCGGACAGCATCACCATGGTCGAGGGCGCGGCAAGAGAAGTTTCCGAAGAAGATGTGATTGAAGCCCTGATGTTCGGCCACGAGCATATCAAGGAGGTTGTGGCCAGAATTGAAGAACTAAGAACTGCCTGTGGTAAAGAGAAGTTTGAGTACACACCCGTAGTGGTCGAGGAAGCTCTCGCCGCTCGCATCAAAGAGATGGTAGGCAGCCGACTGGACGAGTACAACCACGTGGCTGACAAAGAAACCAGGCGAAACACCAAAAAGAAGCTGGAGGACGAAATCCTCGAGGCATTGGCTGAGGAATACCCGGAGCAGGAGGGGATGATTAAGAGGGTTATTCATGACATGGATGCCGAATCAATGCGCCGCATTATCCTTGAGGAGAACAAGCGGATTGATGGCCGCAGCCCCGATGACATCCGGGAAATAACATGCGAAGTCGGCATACTGCCCAGGGCGCACGGCTCAGCCCTGTTCACTCGCGGCCAGACGCAAGCATTGGTGGCCGTCACACTCGGCACCAAGATGGACGAACAGCGCCTGGACGAGCTTGAAGGAGAGTCAACCAAGAGCTATATGCTGCACTACAACTTCCCACCATTCAGTACCGGCGAGACAAAGCCGATCCGGGGCACCAGCCGCCGGGAGATCGGGCATGGTGCTCTGGCAGAGCGAGCGCTCAGGCCGATAGTTCCCTCCGAGGCGGATTTCCCATATACTCTACGGCTGGTTTCAGATATTCTGGAGTCCAATGGATCATCATCAATGGCTACGGTATGTGCGGGTTCACTTTCGCTTATGGACGCCGGAGTGCCAATTAAAACAGCGGTGGCCGGTATTGCAATGGGATTAATCAAATCCGATGACAAGACGGTCGTGCTTACTGATATCCTTGGCGACGAAGACCATTTTGGTGACATGGATTTCAAGGTAGCCGGCACTGTTGAAGGAATCAACGCCATCCAGATGGACATCAAGATCACCGGCCTTGACATCGAAACGTTGCGGGTGGCTCTGGAGAAGGCCCACGTCGCCCGGCTGGCAATTCTCGATAAGATGAATGCTACCATCAGCAAGCATCGTGATCAGCTCTCCCAGTACGCACCTCGGATTATCACCATCCGGATCAACCCCTCCAAGATCGGTGACGTCATTGGCCCGGGCGGCAAGGTGATACGGGCTATCGTCGAAGAAACAGGTGCCAAAATCGATATTGAGGACGACGGCACGGTATTGATTGCATCTGTTGATGCTGAGGCTGGACAGGCAGCGCTTGCACGTGTGCAGGGGATTGTCGAGGAACCTGAGATAGGGAAGATCTACGAGGGTCTGGTTACCCGAACGACTGAGTTCGGTGCTATCGTTCAGATCCTGCCCAACTCTGATGGCCTCGTACATATCTCGGAACTTGACTTGCGCCACGTCGCCTCGGTCGAAGACATAGTCAGGGTGGGAGACAGGATCAAAGTCAAAGTCCTGAGTATCGAAGGAGACCGTGTGCGCCTTTCTCGCAAGGCGGTTCTGACTGAAGAGACGGGCCAGACGGTTAGAAACGGCCAAACCGATCGGCCGAGTCGATCCGATCGACCCAACCACAGGAAACGCTACACTCGCCACAGAAGCTGAGGGGGTTGGTTTACATAGATGGTGATATCAAGCCGTGCTCGTGAGGCCGGTACTTACCGCAAGACAACACTGAAGAACGGGCTGAGGATAATTACCGAAAAAATACCCTCCGTTCGTTCCATCTCAATTGGTGTCTGGATTGACATCGGTTCTCGGAACGAATGCCCCAAAGAAGCCGGGGTTTCACATTTCATAGAACATATGGTGTTCAAGGGGACCAAGAAGCGCTCCGCCAGGCAGATTGCCGCCTCACTGGAGTCGATCGGAGGTTCCCTCAACGGCTTTACGTCGCGCGAGCAGACCTGCTACACGGCACGTATTCTCGATGAACATTTGGATGAAGCCATAGATGTGCTGTCCGACATCGTCTGCCACGCCACCATGACACCGTCGAACATGAATCGGGAACGGCAGGTTATCTGCGAGGAGATCAAGGAATCTCTTGACAACCCCTCCGATCATATCCATGATCTTTTCTCCATGACTTTCTGGGGGAGACATCCCTTAGGCCAACCCATTATGGGTTCGCAGAAAAGCATCAAAAGAATAACCAGAGCCCAACTTAAGGCCTACCAGCAGAGGAACTACCGGGCTGGTTCTGTCCTGATTGCAGCCAGTGGATCGATCTCGCATGCAAAGCTCGTAGAGTTGGTCAAAGAGAGCTTCAGCTTCCCCGCCGGCGCTGCTGAAGCAGCTGAGAGCGCCCGGCGTAGTAAAGAGCAATCGGTCAATATCGTCCAGACCGACAACAGTCAGACACACTTCTGCCTTGGATTCCCCGGTTACGCATACAACACCAAAGATAAAATGCCGGCGCTGGCTCTTAATACCTATCTTGGAGCCGGCATGTCCTCGGTGCTGTTCCAGAAGATTCGCGAAGAGCGAGGGTTGGCATACGCCGTTTACACTTTCCATGAATTCTATAGGGACAGCGGTATTTTCGGAGCCTATCTTGGAACGGACAAAACACATCTGGGACAAGCTTTTGATCTGATCCTCAAAGAACTGGCTCTAGTCAGGAAAAGGCGACTCTCAGCCTCCGTCCTGGACAGAGTAAAAGCTCAGATGAAGGGACAGGTGACACTTAACATGGAAGCGACGACCAGTCGAATGAGCCGCCTGGCCAGACAGGAACTGATGACCGGCAGCCACCAATCCTTGAGACAGATTCTGAAGGAAATCGACAGGGTTAGTCCTTCTGATATTCTCAGGGTAGCCAATCAGGTTTTCGACCAATCCAAAATAGCAATAGCAGTGTTGGGACAGGCGGATAAGAACATTTTTAAAAATGTCGGTTGAATCGAGCAGTAGGGGACAGGCTGACCCACTCCATTTCTTCCCCAAAATATTGGCCTTTCACAAGCTCACTTCAGGCATTTCTTTCGGTGTCACCAATCTCTCACCAAGACGGTTTGAACGGCTGCTACATTTCCTGCAGAATGCCGGGTACCGGTTCGGGAGTGTAAAGGAGGTAGTCTCAGGGCAGTCTCTGTCGAGCCTGGCAATGACGTTTGATGACGGTTATCAGCATCTGACCGATGTGCTTCCTCCGCTTATTGAGAAATACAATCTACGACCTTTGGTACTGATTCCTACCGCGTTCATAGGTAAGCCAAACGACTGGGATTACAGCCATATCTTCTGCGATACGCCGCATCTTGGTCCCTCGGAAATCAGGCAACTGATCACACTGGGAGTGGAGTTTGGTACGCACGGGCACCTTCATACTGCGCTTACCCGGTGTGATGAAGCCACCCTACGAACTGAATTGCGACAATCCAGGAATATACTCGAGGACGTGACCGGCACAGCAGTCACAACGATAAGCTATCCTTTCGGCCGGTTCAATGATCGCGTGCTGGCCGCTGTTGCTGAGGCCGGGTACCGGCTTGGCTTGACAATGCGCCTGCCGACAGCAAACGATGCACTGCTGGCCACAGGGAGGCTGGCTGTCTACACGTATGACAGTCGGTTATCAGTCATTCGAAAAGTGCGTGGCGGGCCACTGCTGACCATAGAAAAATTAAAAGTGCGGATCACCGGTTCGTTGTCAGCCGGTACGGACATCCTCAACCGACTCCGAGGAACCTGATTCTGATTCATCAACAGCAGCCATACGCCGATAACCTCATAGGCCTTGCGTCTTTTTCGGTTATATGCTACTTTGTTGCTCTATCAGGCAATAACGAGGGAAAGTAATGACGGTACGAGAAAAACCATCAATGAGATACGACTACAAGCGGATTGAACGGAAATGGCAGGAATACTGGGACAAACAACAATTGTTCCGAGCTGCTGACAGCCCCAGTCCCGGTAATAAGTTCTACATGCTCGTCATGTTTCTTTATCCATCCGGCGATATTCACATGGGGCATTTCCGTAACTACATTATTGGCGATGCCGTGACGCGATACCAGATGATGCACGGCCGCGAGGTGTTGCATCCGTTTGGATGGGATGCGTTCGGGTTGCCGGCTGAACGAGCGGCTATCCAGCGCGGTATTCATCCCGAGAAATGGAGTATCGAAAACATCTCAACCTCGCGCAACACACTGAAAAAAGCCGGTATCTCGTATGACTGGTCACGTGAGGTCACATCCTGTTTACCTGACTATTACAGATGGACCCAGTGGATGTTTATCCAGCTTTTCAAAAAGGGTCTGGCGTACCGAAAAAGGGGGGTTGTCAACTGGTGCCCCGAAGACAAGACCGTCCTCGCCAACGAACAGGTTAAGGACGGATGCTGCGAGCGTTGTGGCACCCTAGTGGAGAAACGGGATCAGATACAGTGGTATTTTAAAATCACTGACTACGCCGATCGCTTAATTGACGACCTGGACAGTCTACCGGGCTGGCCGGCCAACGTCAAGACGATGCAGAAAGAATGGATCGGGCGCTCCTATGGTCTTGAAGTGGACTTTACTATCGAAGAGACCGGTGAGAAATTGCCGATATTTACAACCCGACCGGACACTATTTACGGCGTTACGTTCATGGCTATCTCACCCGAATCCGAGATCCTGAACAAGCTGAATATGGACGGAGAACATGCTGCCAGAGTCGAAGAATATAGGAGACAGGCAGCAAAACGCTCAGATATTGAGCGAACAGCCTTGACTGGCGACAAGGACGGCGTTTTCACCGGGAAATACGCTGTAAATCCCTTCAACAACAAACGCGTACAACTCTGGGTGGCTGACTACGTTCTGGCCGGATACGGAACCGGCGCAGTGATGGCGGTCCCGGCTCACGATACGAGGGACTTTGCTTTTGCCAAAAAGTATGGCATTCCAATCAGGGTGGTCATCAAACCGGATGAAAAAACCACTCTTGAACCGGACACAATGGAGGACGCGTTTGTTGACTACGGACCAATGGTCAACTCCGGGCCTTTTGATGGCAAGGCCGGCCAGGAGGCGATTGCTGCCATCAATGATTACGCTGAGAAGCAGCGTTTTGGCAGAAAAAGGGTGAACTACAAATTGAAGGACTGGTTGATCTCGCGCCAGCGATACTGGGGTTGCCCCATTCCGATCATCCACTGCGAAAAATGCGGTGTGGTACCGGTGGATGAGGCGGACCTGCCGGTCTTGCTGCCACAGGTGAAGAATTATCAACCGAAAGGCCGCTCACCTCTGGCTGATGTACCGGGATATATGAACGTCACCTGTCCGAATTGTGGGGGAGAGGCACAGAGAGACCCCGATACAATGGATACCTTTGTCTGCTCTTCATGGTACTTCCTGCGCTATCTCGACCCGGACAATGACGCTGAGCCATACTCCCGCGACAAAGCGAACAGGTGGATGCCGATTGATCTGTATGTCGGCGGCATAACGCATGCGACCGGACACTTAATCTATTTCCGGTTCTTTACCAAGTTCCTGCATGACATCGGCTGGCTGGACTGCGATGAGCCTGCCACGCGCCTGTTCAACCACGGCATGGTTCTGGATGCTCAGGGTGAGGTGATGTCGAAATCAAAGGGCAATGTGGTCTCGCCAACAGCGTTGATGGAGGAGCGGGGCGTGGATATTACCCGCCTGGCCATGTTTTTCACCGCGCCGTCGGAGAAAGAAGTGCTCTGGAGCGAGGAAAGCGTTACTGGCGTAGAAAAATTCGCACTAAACAGGTTATATCCAATAAGCCAGAGCTACCGTGGCTCGAAGCCGGACTTAAAGCGATACTTTAAGCCGGAGGAACTGACAGCCGAGGAAAAAGAGATATATGTAAAGCTCAACCAGACTATTAAAAAAGTAACTGAATCAGCCGAGCGACTACAGTTCAATACCGCTATTGCGGCTCTGATGGAGCTTATTCGCGATTTCTATGGTACTAACATCGGAAACGACGAACTGAACGATCAGATTGTGCTAAAGACCATTCAGCTAGTGGCGCCGTTAGCACCTCATATGGCCGAGGAATTATGGGAGACAACTGGTTACTCAGATTCTGTCTTTAAGAGTACGTGGCCGGTTCATGACCCCTATGCGGTGATCGGTGACAGCATTGAGATAGCTGTGCAGGTAAATGGGAAATTGCGTGACTCCATTAAAGTACCGGCGGATGCCGACCAGGCGGCAATTGAAAAGGTAGCTTTGGCCAGCCCCAAGGTTCAAGCGCATACGAGTGGTATGTCTATTGTCAAGAAGATCTACGTCAAGGGCAGGCTTCTGAATATCGTGGTTAAATGATTATCTGTACGATAGTGGGTTATGGAGAGTGGTTAAAGAATGGTGGAACGTTAACATAAGATATATTATAGGACAATACATTTCTTCAACAGACACCCCTTCAACTACACCATCCACCCTATCTCCCTAACCTCAATTCCCATAAATCAGTTGACATCTTCCCCGGTTCCCTCCTACATAAGCCAAGTAAATCGATTTCTTTTACGTTTGCTCACGCTCTCAGCATTCACTGGAGGATGTCTCAATGGAACACCTTGCAAATGACTTGCACCCCGCTCTTAGCGCGGGGATCTATTTCCTCGCAGCCGTAATAGTCGGTTTAATACTGCACTTTGTCTTCTGGAGGGTGATCCAAAGTCTGGCTGCTAGTACGACTACGGTTTTTGACGATTCCCTGATAAGACACTGTCGGCGCCCTACACTTTACATATTTCCAATCCTGCTACTGCATTTCGCCATGCCGTTTATCACGGCTGGCCTGCCTATGAGAGCGGTGGATTTCGTCGGCAACGCGATTACAGTGATTTTAATTCTCTTAGTCGCCTGGCTCTTAATCAGGCTGGGCAGCGTTCTCGAGGACCTGATCATGCAACGCCACCGGGTGGATGTTGCCGACAACCTGCAAGCCAGGCGTATTCAAACACAAGTGCAGATTATCAAGAAAGTGATCAGTCTGCTTGTAACTGTTCTGGCCCTGGGCGCAATCCTGATGAGTTTTGAGCAGGTTCGCCAGCTTGGAGCCGGGCTTCTGGCGTCAGCAGGATTGGCCGGCCTGGTGATAGGCCTAGCGGCGCAGAAAGCCCTGGGTAATCTCCTGGCCGGGATTCAGATCGCCATCACCCAGCCGATTCGGCTGGATGACGTCGTAATTGTTGAGAACGAATGGGGCTGGATCGAGGAAATCACACTTACCTACGTCGTTGTCCGCATCTGGGATCTTCGGCGCCTTATCCTCCCCATCAGCTATTTCATCGAGAAGCCTTTCCAGAACTGGACACGGACCTCGGCCGATATTCTGGGCACCATATACTTACATACTGATTATACAGTCCCGGTGGGCGCTATTCGGGAGGAACTCCGTCGCATTGTAGAGAAGTCCGATAAATGGGATGGCAAAGTTGCCTCGGTAGTTGTCACCGACACTTCGCCTCAGGCTATGGAAGTCCGGGCATTGATAAGCGCTGCCAGCTCATCGAACGCCTGGGACCTTCGCTGCGAAGTACGTGAAAAGCTGATCGATTTCATACAAAAGAACTACCCGGATTCTCTTCCGAGAGTGCGGGCAGAATTTCACGAACGAGGCAGCAGCGGAGCGCACCCTTCGATAAGCTCAGGGTGACACGGCAACAGTTCGGTGGTCTGAAGTTACCGGCAGGCACGGAGACCTGCCGATCGGAGAATGAACGACTCCCTTCACATATATGATCGGCAGGGTTCCATCCCGGCCAGTCCTTCTATCAGGAGTATACCCAGTTGTGAGCGACGTACCATCCGCCTAGTCTATATATCTAACTCTAATGGCCCTTAGTGTGTCAATAAGCCGTTGGTGCAAATGTTGGTATTGAGGCTGAACAGACCGCGACTCCAGAATCTTGATTGCCTCCAGTCGCTCTGCCTCTAAATGCGAGACCACCGTGTCAAGGTGGTTTGTGAAACAAGCCGGTTCCAGTGCTCCCAGGAAAACCGCAAAAGATGCACTGTCCTTGACCATCTCAGCATAGAACGTATTCGGGCTCTTGAGAACCATGTCGAGAAGTTCAGGAACCGTCGTGAGAAGCTGGCACCATTACGCCTTTGCCATTCCGCCGAAAACAGACGCGTTTGTACTCGTTTCTTTTCTCTCATTCTTTCATTTGAGCAGCAGTTCTGACGCCAACATCACACCCGCTTGAACCCCCACTCCGCCAGTTTGCGGGCTTCCCGGAAGCGAAGCTTGTCACCGGGGACACCGAGAACCACCAGCGTCAGCCTCTCCCCTTCCTTGTTCTGGATCAGTGTGGCCAGGCAATAGTCGGCGGCGCGGATATAGCCGGTCTTGCCGGCGGCGACCTTGTAGCGCGAGTGAACGAGCAGATTGGTGTTGCTCATTTGAAGGTATTTGTTCTTGTGGTTCTGAATCCGCACGCGGTGTGATTTTTCTGACGTGATCCTGGCTATGAGATCGTAATCATGAGCGTAATGGAGGATTTTGGCGACCTCATGCGCAGTTGAGACGTTGCGGTGATCAAGCCCGGTAGGTTCGTAGAAGTAAGTGTTTCTCAGACCCAGTTTCTTGACTTTCCGGTTCATCTCTTTGACGAACTGCTCGGTCGATCCCGAGGCAGCCCGCGCCAGCGCCCGGGCAGCACGATTGTCAGAGTTCATCAAGGCGGCATACATGAGGTCCCTTAGAGTCAGTTCGTATCCGACTCTCAGGCGGGAACGCGCGGATCTGCGGGCGTCTTCTTTGCTGATTGTCTGGATAGAATCCAGATTTACGCCCTTATCTAGGACTACCATCGCGGTTACCAGCTTGGTTAACGAGGCAATGGGGCGTTTCTTGTCCGGATTGCGCGCAAAAATCACCTGCCCATTGTCATAATTTACCACCAAAGCCGATTTGAGATTAAGCCTTGGCCCCTTTGTAGCAGCGTGCTCAAAATCGAGATGATAGATTCTCTCATACGGGGCCATGGGATGACTGTCAACGGTTTCAACAAAGTGGGCCGTGTTCACGGAGAAAAAGACAAAGAGGGCCAGCAGCAAAAGGACTTTTGGTAAAGTTGCTTGTTGTATCATCTGTGTCTCCCGCGTCTCTCAATACCTGACCCACCTGATAATCTCCGGCAGGTTTGGGCGTTTCCCATACATCAGAATGCCTACCCGGAAAATCCGCGCCGTTATCCAGACAACCAGCAGAGCAGTAACAACGACCAGCAGAAATGCAAGAGTTGCTTCAGCGAGGATACCGGAGAAAAACGAGTAACTGGTGGCGGTCGGAGCCAGGAAAATGACCCGCATCAACATCATGGTCGGCGACAGAAATGGGATATACGACAACACCAGTACCCATGTCGCATAGGGGTCCTGTACCACTGCTATGCCTATCATTACCGGGATAATGAGCGTGATAGTGATCGGAAAGATAAAATGCTGCGCTTCCTTATCACTATTTACGATAGATCCGATGAGGGCAAACAGGGTTGAATACAGCACATACCCGGAAACGAAGAAAAGTATAAAGAACGTGACAATTACGGGGTTAAAGACGATGCGCTCCACCGCCGGTTCCAGTTCGAGCGTAGTCGATCCACCAGCCAGGAAAATCATTACCCCGATGGCTACCCAGACACCTACTTGAGTGAAAGCCGCCGCCCCCAGCCCGAAAACCTTGCCGAGCATTAGCTGGAACGGTGTTACCGAGGAGATCAGCACCTCGATAATCCGGCTTCCTTTTTCTTCAATAACGGATCGCATCAACGTAGCACCATATGTAATAATCATCATGTACATGATCATAACAAAGATCAGCGCCGCGAAGTATTTCACCATGAACGGGATCGATTCCCCCTTGGTGTCCTTGAGAGTCAAGTCTATCCGTTCTGTCAATGCGAGTACCGAGTCGACCGGAAGATTGACCTCGCTCATTCTCAGTCTGTACGACGAAAGTATATCCGACAGACGCGATTCAAACCGTGCAATTGTTCTAAAATTGTTGGAGTTGGTCACCAGATAAAGGTTGGTATCGGTTATATGCGGAGCAGGTTCGACCACAAGGAAGTACTTGAGGTCCTTGTCCGTCACAGCCTGCGCCAGCGAGTCATAAACTTGCCGGAACCTCTGTTCGTCATTCGGACTGATGTTGAATATTCCTCTTGTAATGTAGGCGGGCTCATCAGTTCCCTTGAGTTTGTATTGTGTAAGCGATTGCACGAACTGCTCGCCAATGCCAAGCTCTCCCCGATCAATCACGGCGATGTTCTCGCCGACACTGACTTCCCGACCAGCCAGCATAGCCGGCAGGATCATAAAACCTGCCATCAACACCGGCGTCAGAAAGATCATAATGACAAACGATTTCTTTTTGACGACTTCGGCGTACTCCCGCTTGAGAATAACAAGGAACTTAGACACTGCCCTCTCCCCCATCTGTCCGAAGCTCCGACGGCTCGACCTTCGCCACCTCGATGAAAATATCATAGAGTGACGGTTCGACAATCTCAAACCGTCGCACTTTCACTTTGTCAACGATAGCTCTGAGGATTGCCTCCGGTTCGGCACTATCAGCGAGTCGCACTTCGATGTAGTTGTTGAATTCGGTCATCCCGCCAACTCCCGGAAGGGATCCGATAAAGGCACCGTCACCGTCGATATCAATCTGCAATGAGTTTTTCCCAAACCTGGCCTTGACGTCCGTCAGTTTACCATCGATGACCTTCTGACCGTGAGAGATCATGCAGAGATGGTCGCACAGTTTTTCAGCTTGCTCCATCACATGCGTGGAAAAGAGGATTGTTTTACCGGCCCGCTTCTGTTCCAGTAGGATTCCCTTAATCAACTCGATATTCACGGGATCGAGACCGGAGAAGAGCTCGTCAAGGATAACAATATCCGGCTCGTGTAGGATCGTCGTTATAAACTGGAGTTTCTGCGCCATCCCTTTGGAGAGCTGTTCCACCTTACGCTGCTTGTATTCCACCAGACCTATGCGTTCCAGCCAGGGATCAATCCGTTCCCTGATTTTGCTGGCGGGGTATTGCTTTAGCTTGGCCAGATAGGTAATTACCTCCTGAAGGGTCATCTTCTTGTACAGGCCGCGTTCTTCCGGAAGGTACCCAACCCGGTTTCTAAAGGTATCATCCACCTCCCGCCCGTTGAACAGGATGCGTCCGGAATCGGGAGCGATGATATTCATAATCATCCGGATAGTAGTGGTTTTGCCCGCCCCGTTAGGACCTATAATGCCGCAGATCACCCCCTGGGGAACTTCAAGCGATAGATTGTTGACAGCTACCTTGCCGTCATATTCCTTCCGAACATTCTCAAGATGCAGATACACAGATGTAGCTCTTCATTCTATGGGGCTTAACATTCCGTGTCGTTGATACAAGGTCAACAAAAAACAGAACTCGCTCCGACTATGAATCCAGTAACTTAATAAAGTCAGTAGCGTTACTGACCGCTTGTCCAAGATGGCAATTGTTAAAAAAAACGTATTGCTTTTTGACCTTGGCCATCAGCTTGCGGATTCTGTCCCGCCAGACTTTCATCTCCTCTCTGGAGTAGTTGTAGTCATACCGCTCGGCACCACCTTCCCACCACTTTTCGGCATTACGCCCATGCAGGCGGACGTAGGCAATATCAGTGGTGGCAAAAACGTCCGGTTTTAACAGACCGGGGAGTTCCGGTTCATCGACGCACACATAGCCGATCTGCTCAGCTTTAAGGCGGTCATACATCTGCCGATTCACCCAGCTGTTGTGTCGGAACTCGACAAATAACGGATGCGGCGCTACCGCATCATGGCAGATGCTGATGTAGTCCAGAGAATCCCGGGAGAACTTGAACGAGTATGGGAACTGTGCCAGCAGGCCGGACAGTTTACCGGATT
>JAOZPL010000259.1 GCA_029932795.1 Candidatus Zixiibacteriota bacterium
CCAAGAAACTGAACACAAGGTTACGCTGGTTGATCCTGATCTCGAACAGGCCCGAGCAGTAGCCGGTATGTATGACAATATCGAAGTTATCCACGGCGACTGCACCGATGCTGACCTGCTGAGGGAGTTGAACGTGGAGAATGCCTCGTTTTTCATTGCTGTTTCCAAGGAGGCTGACTACAACATTCTGTCTGCTCTGCTGGCTAAGGCTGAGGGTGCGCACGAGGTTATTGCGACTTCGGCTGAAGATCGGCATATGAGGCTTTTCAACTCGATCGGTATTGACCATGTGGTCAATCCGCGTCTTACCGCCGCCCGTGAGATTCTTGAGATCATCTCTCGCGGTCAGATCGGGGCGGCTGTGGAGCTGTCCAACATCGATATCGAGGCGGTTCGATTCATTGTTGACGCCAGAAGCGGAATAGCCGGACTGAAGATCAAGGCGATTTCCAAGAAAATCAAGGCAAGGTCCATCATTGGTGTAATAATCCGGGAGAACCGGATGATTCTTCCCTATGGTGAGACGGTGGTCGAAGGCGGCGACCACGTGATTGTCATAGCCCACAGCAAGGACCTCTCAGCAATTACCGATCTCTTCAAGCCGCGCGGCTTGCTGGGTCGGAGGTAAGCCGATGCACAAAAGTGCGGTTGGGTACGCGACAGGCAAACTCATGCAGGTTCTCGGAGGGGTACTTCTGGTGCCACTCGGAATCGCCTTCTACGACTATCGGGACAGGGCGGCGATAGACATCCTGTCGGTGCCGGAGGTGTTTGGCTTTGTGCTTGTGGTGGTGCTCTCCCTTTTACTCGGTACTGCCATGGTGATACTTTTTCGCGGTGCCCGGGAGCTTCAGGGCGTCAAAGAGGGGTATGCCATTGTTGCCATTGGCTGGGTCTGGCTGACCTTCTGGAGTTGTCTGCCCCTCTGTTTCTACTTCCTGGCGCAACGGGGAGTAGGTTTAGAAGGCTTTCTGCCCTCTTTTACAGACGCTTTCTTTGAGATCATGTCCGGCTTTACGACCACTGGCGCCACGGTTTTGACCGATGTTGAATCTGTTCCCCGCTCGCTGCTGTTTTTACGAGCCCTTTCGCACTGGCTGGGCGGGATGGGTATAATCACGCTGGCGATTGTCATTTTCCCCTCGATGGGTGTCACCGGCTATCAGATGTTTCGTGGTGAAGTTCCCGGTCCAACCACTAACAAGCTGCGACCGCGTCTGGCCCAGACGGTCTCCATTCTCTGGGGCGTTTACGTCTTTTTCACGGCGGCCGAGGGCATCCTCCTCATGATTGGAGGCATGAACCTGTTCGATGCTGTTTGCCACGCCTTTGCCACCATGGCGACTGGTGGTTTTTCGACCCGGAATGCCTCAATCGCCGCCTACAATTCCGATTTCATTCACTGGGTGGTGGTCCTGTTTATGTATCTGGCCGGTGTGAATTTCCTGCTGCATTTTCGGGCGCTGCGCGGCGATCTGCAGACAATGTTCAGGAATCGAGAGTTTGTCTTCTATAACGGCGTCATACTTGCAGCCGTGTTGCTGGTGACAGGGGTGCTGTTCATTAACGGTCCGGCGCCGCGGGGGATGGTGGCTGAACATTACCGTCCTGATCCCATGACCACCGAGGCGTTTGATGCCCACTATAGCGAACAGGCGGCAAACACCGAGGGCTTGTACGCCAGTTTTCGTACGGCATCGTTTCAGGTAGTATCGATTGTCACGACGACTGGCTTCACCACCGCCGATTTTGACCTCTGGCCCGACGTGGTACGTTTTCTTCTGGTCTTCCTGATGTTCTTTGGCGGTTGTGCCGGTTCGACCGGCGGCGGGATTAAAATGATTCGTATCATGGTGGTATTCAAGGTGATCTGGAATGTGCTACGCAAGATGACCCAGCCGCGCCTGGTGGCGCCAATCAAAATTGGTAACCAGGTTATGGATGATGACCGGGTGCTGAATGTGGTCGCATTCTTCATTTTGTTCGTAGGGTTGTTTATTCTGGTAGCTTTTCTGATGACCCTTTTTGTCCCGGACCTGACTACCGCTGCAGCCTGTTCGATTGCCACGATCGGCAACATAGGTCCGGGCCTGGCCGGGGTAGGCGCGGTCGAAAACTATAGCTGGCTGCCGTTACCGGCCAAATGGATTCTGGTGCTGTCGATGCTGCTGGGCCGCCTTGAGATTTTCACCGTGCTGATCGTCTTCCGTCCGTCCGTCTGGCGCAAATGATATATTTCTTTCCAATGGTGGCCTCCTTCGTCACCAACATATTCTTTGATCCCAGGCTGGTTTTCTCCCATACAAAAGGCGTAACTGCTTGTGGGGTGGGATGAGTATTCGGATTGGTTGGTATAATGATCTCTATCCACGCAATAAGGGGCACGTAGATGTCATCCTCATTGACCTGCCGAACATGAGACAGTGACAGATGCGCGTATACTTCTTCATATTCTTTGTCATTTGTCTGATTCTCTTCCTGGGTCTTATCCAGGTTGTTCTGTTGCGCCTGTTGAACAGGGTCTGGTGGAAGAGGAGGCTCATCAGGCGGCTCTCGTGGTCACTGCCACTGGCCGGAAGTGGTGGTATTCTCGTGTTTGCCTTCGCAGAGTACCATAGCATCGCATGGCTTTCGTTACCTTCGTCGGTACTGGTGGCCCTGACCGTTATTCTGGAAATCTGCCTGATGTTTTCCCTGCCGGTTTCAGGATTCATTCACTCCATTGATCGGGTGCTGCATCGCTGGACACAAAAGCGGCGGGAGCCGGCTGACACAAGGATGGCAGACCCGGGGCGGCGGCTGTTCCTCCGGGGGGTGGCCGCGGCGGTGCCGCTCGTGGCGGTCAGTACTGGTTTTGTCGGAGTGGGAGGGTCGTTTGCTCAGGCGAATGTGTTTAAGAAACAAATAGCCATAGAGAATCTGCCTGATCGTCTGGTCGGCTTGAGAATGCTGCACCTATCGGATCTTCACCTGAGCCACTATGTCACCCTTGACAATCTTGTAATGGTTCTGGAAAAGGCCGAACCGTATGAGCCGGACATAATCCTGATGACCGGAGACATCGCGGACGATCTGGGGCAGTTGCCTGACGCCCTGTCTCTGGTCGATCAACTTGGGGCGCCGATGGGTAGTTACGCGTGCCTGGGGAACCACGAATATTTCCGGGGTCTAGTGGAGGTGCGACAAATCTTTGATCGCTCGCCTGTCTCCCTTCTGGTCAACGATGGTGTTAGTTTGACTCGAGGTAATAGTACGCTGTTTGTCGGAGGCATCGATGATCCGCGTTTTCTTGGAGGGGTTGAGCCGGATTTCTTCGCCCGCGCCTTGGATGCCGCTCTCACGAAGAGTAGCAGCGAGGATTTCGTTCTCCTGATGAGCCACCGACCCGGTGTCTTTGACCATGCTGCGGAACGCGGAGTACCCCTCACGCTGGCAGGGCATACGCATGGGGGACAGGTGGGTTTTCTGGGGCGTTCTCTCCTTGAGAGTTACCTTCCGGAAGAATACCTCTGGGGATACTATCAATTGATGAATTCACATCTGTATACTACGTGTGGTGTCGGACACTGGTTCCCTTTCCGTCTGGGTTGTCCTCCCGAGGCACCGGTGATTGAACTGATCAGTGCGTAGTTACCTCTTGTGATTCCTCGGA
>JAOZPL010000260.1:0-2477 GCA_029932795.1 Candidatus Zixiibacteriota bacterium
ATGGAATAGGTGAACCCGGAGCATCCACCTCCTACCACCGAGATTCGCAGGCCGACAACAGCGGATTACGTGGAGTTTGCCAGGCTGATGTGCCGAATGGAACATGTCGCATCGCAAGCAACGGCTATAATTCCGTCCGACGTACACGAGATGATATCCGACAGCTATCGCTTGTATCTCAGCCTGATGTTCTGCGAGAAACCAGTCGTGACCGGCGCGTTTACAATCGAGGCCTTCGAGATTATGAAGGACCTGCAAGTGGTAGTGCGCGGGTCAGAAAATGAACTGGCAGCAAAGCCGTTGACGGTTTTCTCCTGCTGTCCGACTTCCCCGATCAAGTGGAGTGATGTTACCTCGCAGAACGTTGTTGACTGCGCGAAATACTCGATTCCGGTAGAATATGTATCAATGCCTCTCACGGGGTTTATGGCCCCGGTCACATTGGTCGGATCGCTGGTTCAACATACGGCTGAAACGTTGAGCGGTCTGGTGATAAGCCAGTTGACTAACCCGGGGACACCTGTGCTTTACGGCGGCTCGCCCGCCATATTCGATGTTAAATATGAAACAACACCGATGGGCGCTATCGGGACGATGATGATGGATTGTGCCTACAACGAAATTGGTCGATACCTCGGCCTGCCCACCCAGGCATATATTGGACTCAGTGACGCCAAACATCTGGACGCCCAGGCGGGGCTGGAATCATCCATGGGAGCTACTCTGGCCGCACTGGCCGGCATAAACAATATCGCCGGTCCCGGTATGCTCGATTTTGAGAGCTGTTTCAGCCTTGAGAAGCTCGTTCTTGACAACGAGATTTGCGGTATGCTCTTCCGTATGATTAAAGGGATCGAACCAAAAGAAGATTTCCCCTCTCTGCCGAGATTTGAAGAGCTCCAGAAAGAACAGCACCTTCTGATTTCGGAACATACCCGTCGCTATCTGAGAGAAGAGATCTACTTCCCCGGACCTGTAATTGACCGGGCCAACAGATCAAGGTGGCAGGAGGAAGGAGGTCTGAACCTTCGTGTAAGAGCCCGGCGGGAGGTGGAAAGGCTGATCGGCGAGCATGAGCCGGTCAGACTGTCTGACGAGGTTAAGAAAGAACTAACGAAGCTGATGGCTGCCGAAGCCCGCCGTCACGGAATGGAGCGTCTGCCCGAGACAGGCTGATGCGAAAGACAGTCGCCGTTCAAGTTGATGACGTTGTTCCGGCGATGCGCCCTGTACTTAGGAGTCAGGGTGTTCCGGAAGATGTTGCTCCTGATGAAAGAATGGCCCGGTTGGTCAAAGAGTCCGTCTCAATCTATAGAGACCTTGTTGATCCGGTCGGCATCGTAATGGAAATCTCAAAGCGTGACTTCGAGACTGTCTATAGGGGTGAGGGCATGAACGAAGACGAGACACCGTTGGGTAACATCTATGGGTCTTCGGACAGCCTTGCGCTTTTCGCTGTCACTGTCGGCGAGAGAGTGTGCCATGAAATCTCCCGTCTCTTTGACAACAATGACCCTGCTCTGGGCTCAATGCTTGATTCTGCCGCGTCGGAAGGTACCGAGATGGCGGCCGGGGTCGTTGAAACGTATTATCGCCGGCATCTGAATGACACGGGTTGGCTGGACGGATCAGCCGGGACGTTGCAATTCAGCCCCGGTTACTGCGGCTGGCACATAAGTGCGCAAAAGAAGTTGTTTGAGTTTCTTCGTCCGGGTGAGATTGGAATCGAGTTAGGTGAGAGTTTTCTCATGCGGCCTCTCAAATCGATCAGTGGCGTTATTGTGGCCGGGCCGAAGGAGATATTCAGCTTTGACAATGACTTTCCGTTTTGCCGGGAATGTGATACTAATTCGTGTCGCGATAGAATTAGAGACGTATGGAAACAATAGAGTGATTTCGACGCAGGTAGGGGATAAAGATGGATATTCTTCAGCAGTTTTCTGAGAGTTTGCAGAAGGGTCAGGTGGAGAGCGTTTCAGAACTTACCCGGGAAGCGATTGACGGCAAACTTGAACCGAAGGCAATTCTTGACGAAGGGATGATTGCCGCCATGACAGTGGTTGGCGACAGATTCAAAAGACATGAGATATTCCTGCCCGACGTTCTTCTTGCCGCCAAAGCCATGCATGTCGGAATGGAGCTTCTGAAGCCGCTCCTGATTAAGGAGGGCCTCCCATCAATCGGCAAGGTGGTTATTGGCACTGTGCAGGGAGACGTGCATGACATAGGGAAAAACCTCGTTGGTATTATGCTTAAGGGAGCCGGATTTGAGGTGATTGATCTCGGTAAGGATGTGCCGGCGGAGAAATTCATCGAGACCGCTGAAAAGGCAGGAGCGGGTGTTATCGGCATGTCGGCTCTTTTGACCACCACCATGCCGGTGATGAAGAAAGTTATCGCTCTGGCCAGAGAGCGTGGCCTTTATGGAAAGCTAAAGATAATAGTGGGTGGGGCGCCGGTGTCGCCTGACTATGCAA
>JAOZPL010000260.1:2487-3645 GCA_029932795.1 Candidatus Zixiibacteriota bacterium
CCTCCTAATGATAATCTTCATAATTAATATCAATGGTATCAACGCCGTCGAATGCGTCAAGGGCTTCCTCGGAGTCGCGTGATATGAAGGGCTTGCTTCAGAGGCTGAAGGAGGGAGAAGTTCTGGTCGCCGATGGTGCGATGGGGACGATGCTGTTTGGCAGGGGACTCAAAAGCGGTCAGTGTCCCGAAAAGGTCAATCTCGATCAGCCGCAAGTCCTTGAGGAAATCGCCCGTTTGTATCTTGAAGCCGGGGCGGATATAATCCAAACGAATACTTTCGGAGCTTCACCGCTCAAACTTGTCCAGTACAATCTCGAAAATCAGACGGAGATAATCAATGCCAATGCCGTCCGGGCCGTTCGTAAAGTGGTGGGGGCAAGGGCCTATGTCTCGGCCTCGTGCGGGCCATGTGGCAGACTGCTCAAGCCGTACGGCGATGTCAGTCCACAGGAGGTATCGGAAGGATTCATACGACAGATGCAGGCTCTGGTCACCGAGGGAATCGACATGATATGTATAGAAACCATGACCGACCTGGCCGAGGCCAAACTGGCAATCGGAGCCGCCAAGGCAGTCTCCGTCTCTATTCCGGTGTGTGCCACGATGACGTTTGATTGCACACCGGGTGGTTTCTTCACCATCATGGGCGTCGGTATCAAGCAGGCTGCAGAAGGTCTGGTCGAGACCGGAGCCGACATCGTCGGGTCCAACTGCGGTAACGGCATCGAGAACATGATAAAGATTGCCTCCGGGTTCAGAGAGAACACTGTACTCCCGTTGATTATTCAGTCTAACGCCGGTCTTCCTGAGATACAGGGGGAGACGGCCGTTTATCCGGAAACGCCGGAATTCATGGCGGGTAAGTCCCGGCAGCTACTTGACGTGGGTGTAAACATTATAGGCGGCTGTTGTGGTACAACACCGGAACATATTGCAGCTATCAAGAGAGTGGTCGCCGAATTCAATAAGAAATAACTTAGCCTTCAATACCTGGTGCCGGTTCAGATTGTCCCGGTGGGTCGACGATGGCGATAACTGTCTGCCCGGGCTGTGGTGACGGTGAGCTATCTGCCGGGCATATGGTCAGACTGCCTGACTCGGAGATGATGAACAGCGGCAGCGCTCCTTCGATGTATTTGGCTTTTAATGCGGCGAA
>JAOZPL010000261.1 GCA_029932795.1 Candidatus Zixiibacteriota bacterium
CGGATGGTCTGATAGGGTATGATATCCTTCGCCGCTTCTATGTAACGGTTGATTACCCGGTTCGCACGCTTACCCTGCAAACCACGCGCCCCCGGTTCCTCAGTGGACGCAGGTATTCGGAGTTTGCTTTCCGACAGTACCGTCACCTGATTCTCGTGGAAGTGACATTCAATGATCGGATAGCGCGCCCGATGATTCTTGATTACTGTGCATCGCACACGTCAATCTCGCCTGACCTTGCCAGGGAATTGGAGTTGGACGATACTATCGGAAAACAGCTGTCTGTTGACCGGATAGCTCTGAAGGGAGTGCTGGTTGGACCAGAGGTTGTCTCACGCAACGTGCCTGTTGTGGTGACTGATTTCTCGCAGTATCGGCGAGCTCTACCGAGAACTCGTTTTGGCGGTATCCTTGGTGGTTCGTTTCTCAGTCGGTATAAGGTGACGGTTGACTACCAGCGGCAGCATCTGTATTTCCATAAGTGATGATCCCGTCCGTTTTTCTTCTTGACAGACAGGTTGTACTTAGGCATCATAAATTCAACAACGTTTCGGTGCCGTTCGCGGTGAACGGGTAATAGGGAAGACGGTGAGAATCCGTCGCAGCCCCGCTACTGTATCGGCTACTCTCCCGGCAGAAAGCCACCTGTCGATCTGATGGGGAAGGCGCCGCTGAGAGGTCTGAAGCCGCAAGCCAGGAAACCTGCCGGAGCCCAATCGCAAGCTACGCCGTCAGCGCGGGCTGACCGGTAAAGAAAGTCCGCGTCGGGCTGGCCAAAGAAGGATGCCATGAGGCGGGCCTTTTTGTTGCCCTTTTCGCCTGTCGTCGAGGGTGCGTCAGGACCCTGCGTAGACGGTCACCCGATAAGAGAACGATATCTTGCACGGATTACCCATCTCTTGGTAGTGGTTCTCCTATTGCTGGCTCGGCTCGGTGTACCAATTCAAGTTACGGCTCAATCCGTGACTAATCTTAAGGGGGTGGTGTATGATCGGGATGACGGCCAGCCCGTTACCCTGGCTCTGGTGTCACTTTCCAGAACCGCTTACGCAACGCATACCCGTGACGATGGACGCTTCAGCTTTGAGCATATCCCCGAGGGCTCCTACACGGTTGTGGTCAGGGCTGATGGATATGACTCCAGTGTCACGGAAGACGTGAGACTGGTGACGGATGTCTCACGCCACCTCGTCATTTCCCTTTCCAAGCGTGTGTATGAGATACCGGGTACAGTGGTTGAAGGAAAGGCGGTGGGGTTCCGGGCTGATAAGGTTACTGTCATCGGGCGCCAGCAGATTGAAATGGATAGTCCCGCCGATCTGGCTGAGCTTCTGACGTCAATCCCCGGTGTCCACGTGCAGCGCACGGGCGGTGCCGCGAGCAGGGCGCGAGTCTCTATACGCGGCTGCGCCCCCCGGCAGGTGCTGATTCTGCTCGATGGTCACAGAATCAACTCGTCAGCTACCGGCGAGGCTGATCTGGGCAGCATCCCGGTACAGATGGTCGATCAAATTGAAATACACAAGGGGGGCACTTCGGCCGAGTTTGGTCCCGATGCCCTGGGCGGAGTGATTAATATCATTACCCAACCTCGTTTCCCTACGCCTGATCGGTCATTTGAGATCAAACACAGTGAAGGTAAATGGGGAGCCGGGATGTATGCATTATCGCTGCTCAACCCGCTGGCGGTGGAATCGTTGTCTGTCAACTTCAACTATGGCAAGCACACCAGCGATGGCAACTACCCTTTCCATTATACTGTGCAGCCGTCCAACAGGGTCTATGATGGTGTTCGAATCAACAACGACGTTACCGCGAGCAATTACCATATCGCGGGCCAGTACCGCCCTTCTGCGAAAACCGCCCTCAAGTTTTCTAGTCAGGCGTACAGCTCAAAACGAGGTCTGCCCGACCGGGCCAGCCGCCAGAATGAACAGGCCAGAACTGAGGACAACCGGATTCTGATAAGCAGCACATGGGAGCAGAGTTTTTCCGAGCGGTTCCAGAGCGAATTGCATCTCAGCTTTTCCCGTTTCACACAGTCGTTCGTTGATACCCTCAACTTGGTTTCTCGCAATCAGTTTTGCAGCGAATACACCAATGATATAACGATTGTCCGTATAGGTGGCCGGTTGCATCCCTGGGTGGGACATAGCCTAAATGTGGGTTCTCATCTGCAAAACGAGTGGCTCGATCATGAGGACAGGCTCCGCCCCAAGGTGAGTATGGGTCGGACCTCACGTACCAACCTGGGTCTGTTTATGTCTGTATTGCAGCAGGTTTTTCTACCGAGATGGGCATTATTCGATCGCTTCACTGTGGAAGGTGCTGTTCGCTGGGACCGTGTCGCTACGGATAATGACTCAACATCCATCTCCGATCCGGCTCACGGTTTCACTACGGAATTCTGGTCTCCGAAAATAGGTGCTAACCTGGCATGGGGTGACAGGATATCACTCATCTTACGCGGAAGCTATGGTAAATCCCTCAGCCTGCCCACGCTCAATGCCCTTTTCTGGAAGGGGGATGCCCGATCGACAGGGAACCCTTCCCTGAAACCAGAGAAGGCGGAGCACTCGGAGGGCGGTGTAGAGCTGACAGTCACTCATGGCAAGGTCACTCTTAATGCCGGTATCACCTATTTTCACACATTCTATTACGATCTGGTCAAGTGGCGACCTGATTTCAGGGGTGTCTGGAAGCCCTTCAATCTGGCAGGTGCGCGCATCACTGGACACGAAGATATCGTCGTCGCCGGTCTGTTCGACAAGATGTTGGAACTGGTGTACCAGAATACGGTTACTGCCGCCCTTAACCGCGAGCCCGGGCTCAACTCATACGGCAAACAGCTCACCTTTACGCCGCACTACCAGACCAGCCTGACGGCTAGGGTCAATCACCAATGGTTGCATGCATCGTATGCTATTCGCTGGGTGGATCGCCGCTTTGCCAAGGAGAACAATCAGAAGTGGTACGCGGCCTACCGGCTCGATGATCTGTGCTTGCGTGGCACTGTCCCGTATGGCCAGTGGCAGCTTCAGGTTGAGTATAAGGCATACAATGTAAGGGATGAGGATTATACCCTGATAACGCATTACCCGATGCCGCCTCGCGAATGGCAAATTGGCGCGTCACTTTCGTACAGCTTCGGGCGAGGAACTGACAAAATATCCTGGAAGTGAGTTGAGGGGAACGCATGTGAATCTGCATCAAACAACGGGCGTTGGCCCAAATGAAAGGAGTGTTTTCAAATGTTACGCATCACCGCTCTTGTATTCGCTGCTGTGATTTGTTCACTCACAGCACTGGCTGTGGACCCCACGGCCTATGTGGTAAACAGTGTTGGGGAAACGATGTCCAGAATCGACCTGACCACCGGTCTGGTGTCCAACGACATTCTGACTCTGGGCTCTGACGTTGAGTGTGCACCCAACCAGATTGTCATTCGTGACACTCTGGCCTACGTGATTAACTCGCTGACCGACGAAATCCAGGTCATCAATCTGAATACCGAGACGACAGTTGGCTTCATAGACCTCCCTCCCGGATCTAACCCTTACTGGATGGCGTTTTACGATAGCCAGTATGTGTACGTCACGCTGCTTATGAACAATTCCGTCGCCAAGGTTGATATTATAGGTGGT
>JAOZPL010000262.1 GCA_029932795.1 Candidatus Zixiibacteriota bacterium
TGTGTCACCTGATGAGGCAGCGATATAGGTGGTGTCGTTGCAGGGGACATCCAGGAACACCGGGACAAATGTTAATGAATCAAGCAGCCCGCCGCTGACACCCCAGTCGATTTTAAGCATCCCCTTGTGGATTCCCGGTCCGGCTTCAAGCAGCGTGGCATCAAGGGTCACATCCACCTGAGTCGAATCAGATTGGTTTACCGAACCGCTTGACGGTGATACGCGCAGCCAGTCGGGAACTGTAACCCTGGCCATAGAATCATTGCTGGTGATGGTGAAATCGAGCGTCGTCGTACTCGAGCGGTTGTGCAGCCAGACGGGCACAATGGCCGTTTCAGTCTCGAAAAGGGAAGTATCCAGATACATCGGGTCAGTGTAAAGGGATGGTGGCGGAGCCAGGGCTGCAATTGCGCCCGCAAGGTCCGGGCGGGGACCGATATGCAAAGAGGTATCCCCTTGTTGCGGTGATCCCGTGGCCACAAAGACGTCACGAATCATGTCTGACGTAAGGAAGGTGCCGTAAGTAGCTTCGTAGTACCCCTGGATACAGGCCACGGCCCCGGTGACAATCGGCGAAGCCGATGAGGTGCCGGAGAAGTAAGCCGTGTAGTACTGATTCTCATCATTGTTCGGGGCAAACAGGTCACCATAGCCCGTTGTGTAAACGCCCCGACCGTACCCCTGCACATTGACCCGCTCGCCGTAATTTGAGAAACCGTTCTTGATCCGGTCGTTCCCCGAGGCCGGGTGGTAACCGGCGCCGGCAACAATAGCGTGCGAGTTACGGTAGGTAGTGTCAAAGACCTGGCCATATATGCCGGCATCGTCGAAGTTCTCCGCACCATTGCCGGCCGCTTCGACTACCGTGATGCCCTTCGCCCATGCATACTGGATAGCGTCGAAAATGGACTGCCAGTACTCCATGCACACATAACCAAGCTGGTCGTCGCGTGATTCAAAGTTATAGTGTGGTCCGGGGGCGTGCAGCTCGATGAGAATAGCGTCGCCCGCCTGCAAGTTGTCAATAGCCAGGTAGAGGGCATCGGAAGTGGAGCGCGTGGCAATCGATACCATTCCGATATCGGCGCCGGGGCAGATGCCGGTAACGCCATAGCCGTTATCACCGGCAATCATCTCACCTATTACCGCGGTTCCGTGATTTCGCCAACTGGGATCGTTGATAACGCTGCCGCCGATAAGTCCGCCAACTGCCTTATCAAGGTCCTCATGGGTAAATTGCCAGTTGCCCTCAATGTCGATTATCTTCACTCCGGTTCCATCGCCACCGGCCAGAGTGTTTGCGTAGTCGGCGTCAACACCTTCCGGTGCAGTCTCGCGGTAGTCCTGGTATGGCTGGAAATCCGGTGTCGGGGGGTCGATGTCGCCGGCCAGTTCGGGGATTGGTTCAAAATACGCAATCTCAACCACGTCGAGCGCATTTAGCTGGTTGATGATGGTCTCGGCCTCGGACGGCCCGGATACCTCGATGCGATAATACCCGTTCAGATCAGCCAACTCCTGACCGCTCGCGGCTTGCAGCACTTCCCGATCACGCTCCAGCGTTGCCTCCGAAATGCTGCCGAACAGTCGCCTGAAACGATCGTTCAGATACGGGGTCAGAATGTACT
Source organism: Candidatus Zixiibacteriota bacterium (assembly GCA_029932795.1). Classification (GTDB taxonomy): domain Bacteria; phylum Zixibacteria; class MSB-5A5; order GN15; family FEB-12; genus JAOZPL01. The sequence goes on from JAOZPL010000262.1 coordinate 1,629, forward strand.
GAGCTTCTTTTACCGAATAACCGGAACGAGAAAGAAGCTGCCCGCCCCTCAATCGTACCCCGTGCTGATCGGTGAACTTCACAACCACGTGCGAGATGCTGGCCTGGGTGCTGATCTCGGTCTGGGCAGGTTTGACCGCCAGAGTCCGTGGCTTAAGCTGCAGACCGGGCTTACCGGGGGAGACTTTAATCGCCGCCAATACGGCAAAGGCGTTAAAGACCAGGGTCAGAACCAGAAGTAGAAATAATGTAGCGGAATTTCGTGTTTTTTTAAGAGACATAATTCCTCCTAGTGTTTCTTGCCGACAGAGCAGTATAGGCGGTGAGGATTCGTCAGCGAATATATTTTAATATAGTTATCTATTCCGGGATGTCAAGGACTCAAGGCGGTAGGCTCGGCCGCGTCAGTCAAGCCGGTACTTCCCGTTTATCGCAGGCACTCTGATCGGATACTTGCCTGAAAAGCAACCATGACAGAAGGTAGCTCTTGGCAGTGAGGGCATGGCAAGCATCCCTTCAAGCGAAAGGTATCTCAGGGAATCAGCGCCGAGATGTCTTTCGATCTGTTCCACGGACATATTGGCAGCAATCAGTTCCTCTTTGGTCGGCATATCAATACCGAAAAAGCAGGGGGAGATAATCGGTGGAGAAGAGATGCGGAAATGAACCTCCTTGGCGCCCGCCTCCCGGATCATTTTCACGAGCTTCTTGGATGTCGTCCCGCGGACAATGGAGTCATCGACTATAACCACGCGCTTGCCCTGAAGAACTCCCTTGACCGGGTTGAACTTCAGCTTGACGTCGAGATCACGAATACTCTGCTGTGGGTCGATGAATGTCCGGCCAACATAGTGGTTGCGGATTAACCCGATCTCGAACCTCAGCCCGGACTCTTCGGCAAAACCAAGCGTAGCGGTGTTGGCTGAGTCCGGGATGCCAATCACGATGTCGGCATCGATAGGATGTTCTCTTGCCAGAAGCCGTCCCAGGCGGCGGCGGACCTTGTCAACATTCTCGCCGAATATCTTCGAGTCCGGCCGGGAGAAATAGATATATTCAAAAATACAGAAGGCATGCCGGGAGTTTTTTTGAGAAAGGGTGGAGTTAAGGCCTTCTTTGCTGATCTCCAGAACTTCACCCGGTTCAATATCCCTCACGTACCTGGCCCCGATGAGGTCAAATGCACAGGTTTCGGAGGCAACAACATAAGCGTTTCGAAACTTGCCCAGCGCCAGTGGTCGGAATCCGTGCGGGTCTCTGGCGGCAATGATCGAGTCGTCGGTCAGAAGCAGTAGTGAATAAGCCCCCCGGATTTTCGAAAGGGCATCACATATCTGTTCAAACCTGGTTTTCTTTTTGGAGACTGCGGCCAGATGCAGAATAATCTCCGTGTCCGATGTAGTCTGAAAGATTGAGCCCTTGGAATCAAGTTTCCGCTTCAACTCCAGGGAATTGGTCAGATTACCATTGTGGGTAATGGCCAGGTTTCTGGCCCGATTAGTTATCATGAACGGTTGGATATTGGTAAGCGATGATGCCCCGGTAGTGCTGTAACGGGTGTGGCCAATGGCGGTTCTGCCGACCAGCTTGGTGAGGCTGTCGCCGTCTGCAAACACCTCAGATACCTGGCCCATCGCTTTGTGCATATGGAAACGCTTCTGGTTGGAAGTGATAATACCGGCGGATTCCTGCCCGCGGTGCTGCAAGGCGTACAGACCCAGATAGGTCAGCTCCGCTGCCCGGGCGTTTCCGAAGATTCCGAAAACACCACAGTTGTCATGAACCATCTCGTCCAGCATATGGAAACGATCCGTCCACCTTTGATAAGGAAGCGCCTAACCTATGTGTTCCCCTGCCGGATGTCAACCGCTTTTCGGTCTGTTCCCTGGTTAGAATTATGAACGCGAGTGCAGCTATAGGATGTACTATTGGCGACAGTTCAGGGTTTGCACAGAGAATTCACTGGATAAAGGTCTGGTATTGCTGTG
>JAOZPL010000263.1 GCA_029932795.1 Candidatus Zixiibacteriota bacterium
ACTTCTCAAACCGTCCCATTATCCCAACGGCGCAGTTCTCAATCTTTCCGATTGATTCCGCCGCCGCTCGCGTATAGCTGGCGATCAGCATGCCGAAAAGCGCAAACAAGCCCCAGCCGGGATGAACCGTCCCCGACATGGTGATGCCGGCCAGGATGAAAAACTCGCCGTAGCGGTCGGAGACATGATCTAGAATGCCGCCGAAAACTGTTCCTATGTTACCGGCCCGTGCCGTAGCGCCATCGAGCATATCGGTAAAAGCGGTGGCCAGCATCCAGAAGGTCCCACACCACAGGGCCGCTTTCCAGAAACATGCACCGGAGATGATGGCGCAAATGAGCGATAGGACTGTCAGAGCGTTAGGTGTCAGACCCAGTTTCAGGCAGATGCGTCCCAGGACGAGTGATGATTCCTCGTAGAATTGTCTCTTGCGCTGATTTATCCCCGGCAAATCCTGAACATCCCTGCTCATACGTGTGGGCGAAATATACCCTGTGTTGTCAATGGCGTCAATCTCTGCCTTGACATATTTCCATGGCGCATCACCTCAGCGTCGCTAAGTGCAATAGTAGATTGACATTGGAGCACTTGCTGGGGATATTGGCAGCGATGTTTATTGACTATGTTGAAATCGAGGTGACGGCGGGAAAAGGGGGCCCCGGTTGCGTGTCATTTCGTACGGAAAAATATATCCCCAAGGGTGGCCCGGACGGCGGCGATGGCGGCCATGGCGGAGATATTATCGCAGTGGCCGACAAGAACCTGACTACTCTGCTGGACTACCGTTACCGGAGGAAGTATAAGGCTGAGAATGGTCGGCCCGGTTCAGGCGGATTAAAGACTGGTCGATCGGGCGAGTCAGTTCAGCTTCGGGTCCCGGTCGGTACCATTGTCAAGGACCTTGAGAGTGGCCTGATGTTGTGTGACCTGGATGAAGCGGGCGCTGAAGAAGTGCTCGCCAGCGGCGGCAAGGGGGGGCATGGCAATGCCTTTTACAAGTCACCAACCAATCAGGCGCCTCGCAAGGCACAGCCGGGTGAATCAGGTGAAAGTCGGAAACTGTCACTGGAATTGAAATTGCTGGCTGATGTCGGCCTCGTAGGCAAACCGAATGCCGGGAAATCAACCATACTAGCGACGTTTTCAGCGGCTCGGCCGAAAATCGCCGACTACCCCTTCACGACACTGGTACCATATCTCGGTATAGTGAAACTGCGGGAATACAAGTCCTGCGTAATGGCGGATATTCCCGGGCTTATCGAAGGCGCCGCCGAGGGTAAGGGTCTAGGCCATCAGTTTCTTAAACATATCCAGCGGACCGGACTGCTGGTGTATGTGATAGATATAAACGATCCGGGTATCAGTGAGACAAGAAGCACACTTCAGGAGGAGTTGGGGAGGTTCGATCCGTTATTGGTCAAGCGTCCGGCGTTAACTGTAATCACGAAGGTTGACACGGTATCAGAAAGTGATTCAAAAGATGTTTCCAGCCATCTGCCTGAGGATTATATTTGCATGTCGGCTGTAGCCGGTTTGGGAGTAGAGGAATTCCTACAGGCCATCGAGCGTGAACTTGATAAACAGAGAGACAAAAGAGCATCTGATTGACGCAATTGCGCTGCTTGCCATCCCGGGAATCGGGCGCATGCGATTCAGAAAGCTGGTGGAGGGATTTGGTTCCCCTTCAGCGGCTCTGTCGGCATCAAAATCCGAGCTGGAGGCAGTCCCGGGCATGTCGCACGGATTAGCTTCGGCCATAAAGACTGAATACGATGGTGACAGAGCGCGAGAGACGGCGGCGCGAATCATTCAACTCGGATGGACAGTTTTGTTTGCCGATGATGAAGAATATCCCAAATCACTCCTCGAGACACCGGACCCGCCGGTGCTCCTGTTTCAAATGGGTAGCTGCGTATCACCGGATAAAAGGATGATAGCTATCGTGGGTACCCGGCACGCCACTGAGAACGGGCGGTTGTTTACTCACCGCCTGGCTGGTGAGCTGGCCCGGGCCGGTTTAACGGTAGTGTCTGGCATGGCGGAGGGGATTGACTCGGCAGCGCATCGGGGGGCGCTCGATGGTGGTGGTCGGACAATCGCAGTCTGGGGGACATCGCTTGATATTATCTTTCCAGCATCGAACAAAAGACTGGCACAGGAAATCCTGGCGCAGGGAGCAATTTACTCCGAGTATCTCCCGGGGACCCATGCGGATGTGTCAACTTTTCCCGAGCGCAACCGGATAATTTCCGGTCTGGTCGAGGGTGTTGTGGTAGTTGAGGCTGGCGCCAAATCCGGTGCTCTGATCACGGCCCGGTGCGCTCTGGATCAGGGCCGGGAACTGTTTGCCGTGCCTGGCTCCCCCGAGGCCCAAAAAAGTGAAGGGACCAACAAACTACTAAAAAAAGGGGCAAGGCTTCTGACGGGAGTGGAGGACATTTTCCAGGAACTGCCCCGCTTGAAAGGGGAAGTTACTGCCAAAAGATTCAGAGCCCGACCTGATATGTCCGACATCGAACTTAAGATGGTAGATTTTCTATCTCATGGCCCGCTTCAAATCGACCAGCTTTCCCGCTTGGCTGAATTGCCGATCCCGGATCTAATGGGGTTCATGTTTGCGCTGGAACTCAAAGGGGTAGTGCGGGAACTTTCCGGCAAGCGTTTTGTACTGGCCGAGTGACGCCCATGACCACGAAGACGGCAACTATTGTCAACAAACTCGGCCTGCACGCTCGTCCAGCGGCGCAGCTTGTTTCTGTTGCCGTCAGGTACAAAGCTGAAATCTTCCTTGTCAAAGACGGACTGCGGGTCAATGGTAAATCAATCATGGGGGTAATGATGCTGGCGGCGGAAAAGGGGTCCCGGATTACGATCGAGGGTGACGGGCCGAGCGAAGAAGCTGCTGTTGACGCCGTGGCCGCAGTTATCGAATCAGGTTTCGGCGAGGAGATCTGATATTGTCCTTGCCTTCGGTTTCAGGGTTGGCGTTCTTTATGTCGGATATCTGACCCCACGCCTGGTGAAGGAACACTGATGACAATACGCCACAGGATACTAAAAGGCGTTCCGGTTTCAGCCGGCATTGTGATGGGCCGCAGCAAGGTCATCCTGCCGGGAGATATCCGTGTGAGCGAGTTCGCTATTCCAGTCCACCGTGTCAAGGGCGAGATTGCCGCTCTCGAGTCCGCTGTTGCTGAGACCATTGCAGAACTCCGGCATCTTCAGGAGACGGCCGGCAGAAGGATTGGCGGGCCGGTGGCGAAAATCTTCGACGCCCAGTTGCTTATCGCAGGAGACTACGAGTTTCTCAATAAAGTCAAGAAGCAGATATCTGAGAAGAGACGGAACGCCGGGTACATTTACAACAGTCTGATTCAAAACACCACCCTGCCGCTTAAGAAGTCGACAGACCCATACATGCGTCAGATGACGCAGGATATCGAAGCTGTCTCGAAGCGTGTTCTTTCTCACCTGTCCGGCTATCAGGGGAAATCAGTTGTTCGGTTCCCGACGGACACGATTCTTGTGGGCAGAATATTTACTCCCGGTGAAGTCCTGAGCTATCGAAATCGCACGGCCGTCGGGTTTGTCGCTGGAGAGGGCGGTAAAAACGT
>JAOZPL010000264.1:0-896 GCA_029932795.1 Candidatus Zixiibacteriota bacterium
GAGCAGTACATTATTGGCCACCAGATGGCCTGCTGCCCGTATGAGTCTGATCGTGACCTGCCTGAATCCTGCCAGCTCACAACTTGAAATACTCCCCGTAGTCAAACCGGAAGTCTCTCGGTGTGTATTCCCCTTTTTCCTTGTTGAGGATATAGTCTTTATGGTAATTGCCGGCGGTAATCTTTTTGATCATGGCTACTAAGTCGTCAATCTCCTCTTTCGTGTTGTAGATGCCGAATGAGATCCGGACCGCCCCGTGAAGGCGGGATCGGTCGCGCTCATGAATCGCCCTGACGCACTCCTGGGCCTCCTCCGCGCCGATATGCAGTAGTTCTCTAACGTAGCTGGCGGCACAGAAACAGCCGGCGCGGACACCAATACCCCCCTCGTAACTGAGGATTGCAGCCGCCAGAGCGTGCGGTACGTCCCCGATATTGAACGAGATCACGCCAAGCCGATCCGCGGCCTTAGCCGGATCAGAGTCACCGTACAGAACAACTCCCGGGATTTTTCTGAGTTCCGTCAGCGCGTAAGCCGCCAGTTCCGACTCATGTCGGATGATTTCGTCCCATCCGAGAGCATGTAACATCCTGATTGCCCGGCCCAGCGCGACTACACCAACGATATCCGGCGTACCGGCTTCTTCTTTTTCAGGGAGGTCCGTCCAGTAGGCCTCCTCAAGCGTCACCATATCCACCACGCCGCCGCCGACTTCGCTGGGGTCACCTTCCTCAAAGGTTTCTTTGTCTCCAATGAGGACGCCTACGCCAAACGGGGCATACATTTTGTGAGCGGAGAACACCAGGTAATCGATACTGCATTGGGGGGCATGGGGCTTGATGTCAATCGGGCGGTGAGGTGCCAGCTGGGCGGCGTCGACCATGATTTTAGCTCCT
>JAOZPL010000264.1:906-3580 GCA_029932795.1 Candidatus Zixiibacteriota bacterium
CTATGTCGTTGATATATCCGGTCACGTTTGATGCGCCGGCGATGGTGACAATCTTCACTCTCGGGCCGAAGAGCCGCAGTTTGGCCAGGAAATCTTCCCTGGAGATGGTCCCGTCTTCGTTCAGGCTGATGTGATGTACGTCGCCCACCCGCCGCCACGGCAGCTCGTTGGAATGGTGCTCCATCAGGGTGGAGAGAATAATGTCGTCCCTGTCCAGAGCCAGGCGCTGGGCCAGCTTATTGATGGCCCCGGTGGTATTCATGGTGAAAATCACCACCTGTCGGGAGAGGTCGGCACCGACAAAGTCAGCGACTATATCGCGCGACTCTTCGAAGGCCCAGCTTGATAACTGCGATTTGAAGCCGGTTCCACGATGGACATTGGAGTACCATTTGAGGAATGACAGGACCGCATCGGTAATCGGTTTGAAGGTTGGAGTAGAAGCGGCGTTATCGAAGTTGATGTATCTCCTGGGACCGTGCAGGGTGGGTACGACCGTGTCAGCACCAACCAGCAGGTCGGGCAGATTGTTTATCTTTACTTCCGCGATATCTTGCACGTCTGTCTCCGCGTCCACAAGAAAACTCCGTGCCGGAGGTCACATATGTTACCCAATATAGGGAATTGTACGCTGAAATGAAAGAGAGACTGGGGTGCTCAGGCTCTGGTGAGGAAATCCATGTACCGCTTGGCCCAGCGCTCGCGTGGATGGAACCGGACCGCATGTTCCTGATACTTCTGCCCCAGACGGCCCCCATCGATAGCGCCCGACTTCAGTTTGAGGATCATGTCACACAGTTTGTTGACATCGTCGTTCTTAAAGGCGAGGGCGCCGCCGGCGGCTTCAAGCTCGCGTATAGCTTCGCCGTCGTTCGAGCCGAAGAGAATCGGGCGACCAGAGGCCATGTACTCAAACAGCTTGCAAGGGAATGTTCCTTTCGTTACGGGCACTTCCCGCAGGCTTTCAATCAGTACATCGCCGGCTTTGAGGAAGAAGGGGATTGTCTCTAGCGATTGTGAACCGAGAAACTCAACGTTTCTCAAGCCGTAGTCACTTACCATACCCTCGAGCATACTCCGTTTTTCACCATCGCCGATAAATACAAACTGGATATTCGGTTGATCAGTCAACTTCCTTGCAGCTTCGACCACAGTCTCCAGGGAATGTGCCCAGCCAAGTGTACCGGCGTACAGGATCAGGAACTTATCGTCCCATCCAAATTTTTGGCGAATCCCATTATGGTCAGCCTTGACAAACTCGCCGCTGAAACCGGATTTAATTGTGGCAATCTCTTCAGGGGGGATGCCAAGCGCCATGACATACTCGGCGATACCGTCGGTAGCCGCAATGACTCGTTCCGCTCGGCGGTATAGCGCGTGCATCATCTTCTTGATCGTCCGGGTGAAGAGCGAGCGGTTGAGATTACCGAAATCCTCGCTTGACTCTGGTTGGAGATCGCGAATCTCGATTATAAACCGGCAGCGTCTGATCTTGCTGAGCAGCCATCCTATTACCGGCGTATTCACCGGCGGAGTGGAGGCAAGAATGAGGTCAAAGCTCTCCCTGATGCGGAAGGAGTTTATCAAGGACGTGAAAAGAAAGATAACAAAACCGACCATTCGCTTGCCCGGATACTGATTCGACGCCGGCAGAACCCAGCTACGGTAGATTCTGATGCCATCGATCTCCTCCGTCTGGAAAAATCTCCCCTGATACTTCGGTGGAACGTGGCCGTCGGGATAGTTTGGTACCGCCGTCAGGACCGATACCCGGTGGCCGTGCTGGACAAAGAACTTGGCGAATTCAAAAAGCCGCCTGACTGCTCCACGCTCAGGCGGAAAGTGCTGGGTAACAATAAGAATATTCATGTTTTTCCCCGTTAAGTCTACCCGATCTGAAATCGGTTGGCAAGACATTTATTTGAGTCGAACCTGGTTTTTTTACAGTATCTGGCTCAAACTTCTTGACAATAAAAACAGCGAGTAATATTTTTTCAAAGATAACATGATTTTTCTTTCAACCTGGTGTGTACAAGAGAATAGAAGCTTGTGGGAGGTACATGTATGAAGAGACTAACTCTGATGGCGGTGCTTCTGTCAGCCTTGGTGGTCGTCTGGGCGGGTCTGGCGGTGGCCGAAGAGACTAAGGAAGCCAAGGAAGAAACCAAGGAAGAAGTCAAGCACGACTATGTCGGGGTCAAGAAGTGTAAAATGTGCCACAAGCCCCAGTATAGTGCCTGGTTGGAAACCGGGCATGCCAAGACAGATCTGCTTACAGATGCGGAGAAAAAGAAAACCGAGTGTATTAGCTGCCACGTGACCGGTACCACAGCCAAGGACACGCTGCTTCTTGAGGGTGTTCAGTGTGAGGCTTGCCACGGCCCGGGGTCAGACTACAAATCACCGAAGATCAAGAGCAAGAAAAAATGGAAGGCTGATCGGGATGCCGCCAGGAAGGCTGCTATTGAAGCTGGCCTGATTTATCCCACTGAAGGCGACTGCAAGAGGTGTCACAAAAAAGAAGGGAACCCAAACTTTAAGGCCTTTGATTTTGCTAAGATGAAGCCTCTTGTTCACAAAGTCGCTGTCGAGGAAGCCAAGGAGAAACCACCAGAGAAGAAGTAAGTGTTGAGAAGCGGCCTTCGGGCCGCTTTTTTTATATCGTGAGTTTCCT
>JAOZPL010000265.1 GCA_029932795.1 Candidatus Zixiibacteriota bacterium
GGCCAGGTTTTCTATCTTGACCTGGAGCCAACGTCACAGCTTGTCCATCAGATCAACGAGGTGAAAGGTCTCTCTGCACGGCGGTTTGGTGCCGGACTGCATCTGTACATCGACAAAGACGATACTGTTGCGCGTTTTATCGAGCCGCTGGGAGCGCTGCATGTTGATGTCGGTAACCTGATACCTGCCCAGCCATCACTGGAAGACAGATTCATTCAGCTTATGGAAGTCCAGCCATGAACGACAAGATAGTTGTACAGGTAGAGAACTTGACAAAAAGATTCGGCACGTTCACAGCCGTTAATAATGTCTCGCTGTCCGTACGTCAGGGAGAAATCTTCGGCTTTCTCGGCGCCAACGGCGCCGGCAAGACGACCGTGATCCGGATGCTCTGCGGACTGCTGTTGCCCTCATCCGGCATGGGAAAGGTCGCCGGTTACGATATCCTCACGCAGCCGGAGAGGATCAAACGTGCTATCGGTTATATGTCGCAGAAGTTCTCCCTCTACCCGGACATGACCGGCCGCGAGAATCTTTATTTCTATGGTGCGGCTTATGGCCTGGGCAGGAAGCTTATTGGCGAACGAGTCATGGCCCTTTCTGAGCGGCTGTCGCTGCGTGAGTTCCTTGACCGGCCCTCCAAAGGATTACCAATCGGCTGGCGACAACGGCTGGCGCTGGCCGTTTCGACTCTCCATCACCCGAAGATTCTCTTTCTGGATGAGCCCACCGGTGGAGTCGACCCCGCTTTCCGGCGCACCTTTTGGAGCACTCTTTACGATCTTGCTGAGGAAGGAGCTACGATCTTTGTTACCACACACTACATGGACGAAGCTGAATACTGCCGACGGATTTCCATAATGCACCAAGGGCAGATCATCGAACTGGGCACGCCACACGAGCTGGTAAAAAAGCACCGGGCTGCCAATCTTGAAGATATGTTTGTGGACCTCATCAGGAAAAGAGAAAGCGACAATGCGTAAGATCAAGTTCATTGCGCAAAAGGAATTTTATCACATCCTGCGTGATCCCCGCTCACTGGCCATCGTTTTTGCCATACCTGTCCTGATGACGTTCATATACGGTTACGCTATCAATCTGGACATCGAAAACATCGTCATCTCAATTGTCGACTATGACCAGACCCGCGCATCACGGGAGCTGGCGGGATGCTTTTACAATTCGACGTATTTCAGCAAACCGAAGGCAAGGCTGGATTATCACGACCCAACGTCAATTCTACGCTCTTCTCAGTCAACGGCTATTCTGGCTATAAGACCCGGTTTCGCCGAAGCATTCGAAAAGCGAGAGCAGTTCAATTTGGGTATGACGATTGACGGCTCGGATGCTACCGTAGCAGCAGCTGTGCAGGCCTATGCCAATCTTGTTCTCAAGCGGTACCTGCTGGAACGCCTCCCTGAGGGCACGGCTTTGCCGGGGATCTCAATTTCCCGCAAGGTTCTCTATAACCCGGATTTGAAATCATCCCACTTTTTTGTACCCGGCCTGGTGGCTATCATTCTCCTGGCCATCTCGGCGCTCTTGACCTCCGTGACAATAGCCCGGGAAAAAGAGACCGGCACCCTGGAACAACTGCTCACCGCTCCTGTCAGGACGGAACAGATTCTGATCGGTAAGCTGCTGCCGTATATTGTAATCGCTCTAGCCGATGGGATGTTAGTATTAGTATTTGCCAAGTTTGTTTTCGGTGTACCGTTTATCGGGTCGCAACTGTTGCTGCTCGGATACGGACTTGTGTATGTAGCTGCAGCGCTGTCAATAGGTATCCTGATTTCTTCGGTCGTCAGCACTCAGCAAGTCGCAATGATGACGGCGATAGCAACTACTATGCTGCCATCGGTAATGCTCTCGGGGTTCTTTTTCCCCATCAAGAACATGCCGGCCGTGTTGCAGGCTATCAGTTATGTTATACCGGCCAGGTATTTCCTGACGATTGTCCGGGGCATTATGCTCAAGGGAGCAGGGTTTCAGATTCTCGCCTATCACGGCCTGTCGCTCCTCGCCCTGATGCTGCTCCTGCTTCTGGTGGCTTCGCGCAAGTTCAAAACGGGGGCGGCGTGACGATGTTCAGAGCTTATTCTGCGCTTATCAGGAAGGAATTTATACAGGTCTCACGTGACCGCAATATGCTCAGGTTGATATTCCTCATGCCTGTCGTGCAGCTTCTGGTGCTGGGGTATGCCGTCAATCTTGATGTCAAGAAGATCAGCCTTGATGTCTACGATTTCAATCGCAGCCAGACCTCGCGCGAGTTGGTCGACGCCATGAAAGCCGGCGATTACTTCATCCCCGGTGAGGAAGGACAAACCAAGGAGAGAAGGCCGCTCTGGCACCTGGCTGACCGGTTTCAGGATGGATCAGCCCAGATGGCGGTAATCATTCCGGAGGATTTCTCCGAGAGACTGACCCGCGGGGAAAATGTGACTATCGGTCTAATGGCCGACGGTACTGACGCTAACTCCGCACGTATTGGTCTCGGTTACACCGCCCAGATTGTGGACAGGTATGCATGGAAGCACACCGGCCTGTCACCTCCCATAGGGATTCGATCTGCTTTCCTGTATAACCCTGAAACCGAATCCGTTTACTACATGGTCCCGGGGATTGTGGCGACGCTGCTGACTATGGTGACGATCATGCTGACCTCGATGGCTATTGTCCGCGAGCGGGAGATGGGCACGCTGGAGCAGTTGATGGTCACCCCTATCAGCGGTTTCGTGCTGCTCATGGGGAAAATCACTACTTTTGCCATCCTGGGGCTACTGGAAATGGTTATCGCCCTCGCGGTCGGAGTACTGTGGTTCGGTATTCCGTTTGTCGGTTCACCGTTGCTGCTGCTTGCTCTGGCGGTACTATTCCTGATTAGCACCCTGGGAATGGGCATGTTTTTCTCCACCATCACATCCAGCCAGCAGCAGGCGATGTTCCTGGCTTTCTTCTCGACCATCTTTGCCATGCTTACCTCCGGATTTTTTACACCGATCTCAAACATGCCACAATGGATGCAGTACATCACGTACCTTAACCCGATGCGCTATTTTATGACTATCATGCGGGGTATCCTGATGAAAGGGGCGGGTATAGCCGATCTCGCACCGGATATTATTGCCCTGGCCGTCTACGGATCGGTTATATTCAGTCTGTCAGTGATACGTTTCAAGAAACGGACCGAGTGATACAGCGTTATGCGCGAACAAGGAGTTGCAAATTGAAGGTTCTCATTTCGGGATCGTATGGCCTTATCGGTTCCGCTCTTGTCAGATCTCTTACGGCAGAGGGACACGAGGTGACAAGACTGGTACGCCCGGGACGGCCGATCACGGCGGGGGTGATTATCTGGGACCCGAGTTCCGGTATGCTGGAACTGCGCTCGCTGGAAGGATTCGGTGCCATTGTCCATCTGGCGGGAGAGAATATCGCCGCCGGACGCTGGACAGCCAAGCGTAAACAGCGTATCCGCGATAGCCGCATTCGCGGCACATCTCTGCTGTGCAGCCGCCTGAAAAGCCTTGAGCAGCCACCCAAAGTTGCGG
>JAOZPL010000266.1 GCA_029932795.1 Candidatus Zixiibacteriota bacterium
TGTGGAAGAAGGCCATGCAATGCTGAAAGCCGTCCGTAAATCCGGCACCATCAATACAACCGGGAACCGTTAGCCACACCGGGATATTAACCAAAATATTTACCTACTTTAAAAACGGCTTAAAAAGCGGGATTGCCCAAAGGCCAAAGGAATATTTACAGCAAAGGGGGTTAGATAGCACGAAACTTGAAACCGGGTATAACAGCGGTCAGTTCCACCACCGGGGCAAACTGAGCGAAGCAGATACAAAAGCCTGTGTGGCACCGGGTTGTTAATTCCCTATGCAAGGAGCCTCCCCAACGCCCCTGAAGAGAGCTACACCCCTTTTGCCAAAGAGTGCATCATCTTCCCGCTGAAAGACAGAGCCGGAAATATTGTAAGCCTGTACGGAAGGAGTATCAAAGAGAGCAAAAACAGTAAGCACTTTTACCTGAGAAACCGCAAGGGACTTTACCCGGGCTATCCGGGTTCCGGCACCACCAAACTAATTTTATCCGAAGCGATCATTGACGCAGCCACTTTGTTGCCTTCGACGCAGGTTTGGGTGATACATTGTCCATGCAGGAGAAAAGAGTGTATGGCACCAAAGGGGTTTCGTCACTGGAGAGCGGTCTGGCCGGTCTTGACCTGACGCCTGATGATATTGATTACGTGATTCTTACGCATCTGCACACTGATCACGCCGGAGGGGCCGTCAAGCGGGAGGGCGGGCAGTATGTCCCCCGTTTCAAGAATGCCAGGTATATTATCAGCAAGGAAGAATGGTCTGTGGCCACCAATCCGAACGAGCGTACCGCCGCCGTCTATATCCCTGAACGGCTGCATCCGCTAAAGGCTGCCGGGCAGGTGGAGTTTATCGAGCGGGAAACAGAACTGTTCCCCGGCATCAGAGCGGTTCACACCGGTGGCCACACCGAGGGGCATTTTGCTCTGGAGATGGAATCGGACGGGGAAAAAGTGTTCTATTACGCCGATATTTTCCCGATGACACCATACCTGCGGGTACCGTATGTCTGTGCGACAGACCTTTTTCCTAAGGAGACAATGGAAGTCAAACGCCAGGCGCTTCAGAGAATTGTCGACCGGAAGGTTGTTCTGGCGTTTGATCATGATACGAAGATTCCTCTGGGGACGGTCAGGAAGGTCGAAAAGAAACTCGTGGTTGAACCGGCGGTATCTATAAAGACTTGAGCAAGGGGTGAAGATGTGTCACTTGAAGAAAAGCTGAATCATCTGGAATCCATGCGCGCCGAGGCCAGGCTGGGCGGGGGCCAGGCGCGGATAGATGCCCAGCACAAGAAGGGAAAGCTGACGGCACGGGAGCGGATCGAACTGCTGGTCGACCCCAATTCGTTCGAAGAGTTTGACATGTTTGTCACGCACCGCTCGACCGATTTTGGATTGGAGAAGCAGAAGCTTCTTGGCGATGGTGTGGTCACCGGCTGTGGTAAGATCAAAGGGCGGCTGGTCTTCATTTTCTCGCAGGATTTCACTGTCCTGGGCGGCTCGCTTTCTGAGGCTCACGCGGAGAAAGTATGCAAGATAATGGACATAGCGATGAATGTCGGCGCTCCCATTATCGGTCTGAACGATTCGGGTGGAGCCCGTATCCAGGAGGGAGTTGTCTCGCTCGGCGGCTATGCCGATATCTTTCTCCGCAACACGCTCGCCTCCGGTGTGGTGCCGCAGATTTCGGCTGTTCTCGGGCCGTGCGCCGGCGGCGCCGTGTATAGTCCGGCCATCACGGACTTTATTCTTATGACCAAGGGGACCTCGTACATGTTTGTCACGGGGCCGAACGTGGTGAAGACCGTGACCCACGAAATGGTCTCATCTGAAGAGTTGGGCGGCGCGATGGTTCACGCCAACAAGTCCGGGGTGGCTCACTTCGCCTGCGAGAATGAGGCCGATGCGATCACCAAGATAAAACGGCTGATGGATTACATTCCGCAAAACAACTGCGAGGATCCGCCGTTTGTTGAATGCTCCGACCCGCTCGACCGCGAGGATGAAACTCTGAACCATATCGTCCCTGATAACCCTAACCAGCCGTATGACATCAAGGATGTCATCAACGCCGTCGTGGATACGGGATCGTTTTTTGAGGTGCACGCAGAGTTTGCGCAGAATATCGTGGTCGGATTTGCGCACCTCGGCGGCCGGTCGATCGGTGTGATTGCCAATCAACCGGCGATAATGGCGGGAGTGCTGGACATAAACTCGTCGGCCAAGGGAGGGAGGTTCATTCGCTTTTGTGATGCTTTCAATATCCCTCTTCTGACATTCGAAGATGTACCGGGGTTTATGCCGGGCACCGAGCAGGAACATGGGGGAATTATAAAGAACGGCGCCAAGCTGCTTTACGCTTACTGTGAGGCAACGGTACCCAAGATGACGGTGATTACGCGCAAAGCATACGGTGGTGCCTACGACGTGATGAACTCCAAGCATGTCCGGGGTGATATGAACTACGCCTGGCCGACCGCCGAAGTCGCTGTTATGGGGCCAAAAGGCGCCGTGGAGATCATCTTCAAGAAGGATATCGCAGCCGCGAAGGATGCCGAAGCGGAGATTCAAAGAATGACTGATGAGTATCGCGAGAAGTTTGCTAATCCATTTATCGCCGCCGGGCGTGGCTACGTTGATGATATTATCGAGCCGAAAACAACCCGCCCGCGCCTGATCCGAGCCTTTGAAATGCTTGAAACGAAAAAAGACACCAACCCACACAAGAAACATGGGAACATACCGTTGTAGTTTTAGTGGTGTCGGGCGACCCCGCCCGACACATAGCGATAGTGAAGCCGCCATACGGGGTCGCATGAAAGCAGCCGAAAATCATCAGGTAAGTAGGGCAAGTCTGCTTCAGACCTGCCAGTGGATAAGGGAAGAAGAATGTCGAGCAGATTAGTTGAGAGCACTTTGCCCTACAATTATGTGACTATCAAGCTGACCCAAAGCCGAATTAATAAGGGCTTGCTGGCTATTCCTGTTTCGCTGATTGATAATTTTCCAAAGACGAGAAGAGATGTGACGATTTACTTCGATGAGAGTCGTGCTCCAACCGAAAAGAATTTCACTCCTTACGATAGTAGTAGCCGTGAATGTAGAATAGGTGGGATGAGACATTTTTATGATAAAAATAACACCCAAGCCGGTGCTGAAATAGTAATACAATTCTTAGGCGATTATCGATTCAGGATTTTGACCGAACGCAAGTTTAAAGCCTTGGTGAACAAGTTCCAAATCGGTCTTGACACGTCAAAAAGCGTAAGGAACGTAGAAGAAAAGATACAATTACTTTCACAAATCACGAACACCGCTAAGGAACAAGTGGCGGTCTCAGAATTCGTAAGACTTTCCAAAAGTGAAAACCAGCCACGAAAATATCAGAAGGGGCGGTTTGCAAGAACTAAACAAAACGTACCGCCCTCGATAAGAAAGATATTAGCTGATATATATAAGGGGCGATGCCAACTTACTGATTTCAGCTTCTTAATGAAAAATGGAGAACCTTATTTCGAGATACATCATATCCGACCAGATTATGA
>JAOZPL010000267.1 GCA_029932795.1 Candidatus Zixiibacteriota bacterium
GCCGTTGTTATCACGCCTGTTATCGTCAGAGCGATCAGCAGTTCAAGCAACGTAGCGCCACGCCACTTTCGTATTTTCGTGGTTATCCTTTTCATATTTCCACCTATATCGAGTCGGTTCTTACGTATGCTGTCATTGATTCTACATGCTGTTGCGCTCGCACATCCTCCCAGGTGATACTCACGTCAAGTCGTCTCAGGTGGTTTCCCGCGTTGGAGACGGTCCAGGTTCGGGGAAAGCCCTGGACGATGTCGGAACCGCCAACCAGAGTACTGTTTCTGACACTCCGGAGCTGTTCCAGCTTCTCCTGAAGTAACTGCGTCGCCATGGTGGTTTTGTTGGACCAGTCGTTGCCGTCGAGAGCCACCATTGCCATGTTTAGCAGCAGCAACAGCGACAAGCCAAGAATGATCATGGCCACAAGTATTTCCAGGATGCTGATACCTCGCGCATTGTTCTTGGACAGTTTATTCATTACTAGAAATCCTCGCTTTTGTCCATTCAAGATGTAAAATACGTGCCTTGTTGCTGAAAATCGAATTGCGTTGACCGGGCCAACTCTAATTATAGATACGCCATGTGGTTAGCTTTCCTCTCGACGGGGGTACTCTGAAGAAACCCCCGGAGAATTGTCTGATCTGCACAAATCTTTTTCCTTAATGGGGGAGGTTCTCCCATACATATGGCGAATATCCTTCAATACTTCCGCCAATGAAGAAGGTACTGCTGGCCGTCTCTGATTTTGGTTGGCAGGATTCGGGGCGTTGTGTATTATCTGAGCGTGAACCAAGGGTGAGGTTGTTTGGTTTCCATGTGAAGAACAAGTGAACCCGGTAGTGCTGGTTGCTAATCTGGGTATACACGAATCGTGGAGCGGGGTATGGCGAAGAGTTACAAGATGTATCTGGGGGGCAATTGGGTTGACCGCCAGAACAGAATCCGGATTTTCAATCCTTATGATGATTCCTTAGTGGGTACGGTCGCTTCAGCGTCCAGAGAAGACTACGCGAAGGCGATTGACATCGCGCAGGAGAAGTTCGCTCTGACCAGGGAGCTGCCGGCCCACAAACGGGAAGAGACGCTGCGGTCCGTCGCAGTCGGGCTGGAGAAAAATATCGACAAGTTTGCCAGGATGATGTGCCGGGAGCTTGGCAAGGCATACAAAGACTCGCGCGGTGAAGTGTTGCGGGCCATCGGTGTTTTCAGGGTTGCGGCTGAGGAGGCCAAGCGGGTCGGCGGTGACATCGTGGACCTGGACTGGTCGCCCGGCTCCGAGAAACGAGTCGGTCTGGTGCGCCGATTTCCGATGGGTGTGATTGGGGGCATTGCGCCGTTCAATTTCCCT
Organism: Candidatus Zixiibacteriota bacterium; assembly: GCA_029932795.1. Taxonomy (GTDB): domain Bacteria; phylum Zixibacteria; class MSB-5A5; order GN15; family FEB-12; genus JAOZPL01. The sequence goes on from JAOZPL010000267.1 coordinate 1,346, forward strand.
CTTAATCTGGTGGCCCACAAAGTCGCACCGGCAATTGCATCGGGGAACACAATCATAGTCAAACCGGCATCCGCCACACCGATCATGGCGCTCATGCTGGCGGAGTTGATCGACAAAACGGATCATCCCAAAGGGGCGATATCGATTCTCCCCGGTTCATCGAGAGATGTTGCGCCCCTTCTGGAGGATGAGCGGGTGAAACTGATTACTTTCACGGGCTCGGCGGAGGTCGGCTGGTGGATCAAGGAAAACGCCCGCAAAAAGCCGGTGGTGCTGGAGTTGGGTGGCAACGCCGGGGTGGCGGTGGCTGATGACGCCGACCTGGAGTACGCCGCAGCCCGTATAGTGTTTGGAACGTTTGCCGTGGCGGGACAATCGTGCATCTCGGTGCAGCGCATCTTTGTTCATGATAAAGTCTATGAGAAATTTGTCAGACTGCTGATCGGCAAGGTGAAGAAGCTCAAGGTCGGTGATCCGCTTGATCCAAAGACCGATGTGGGGACGATGGTTGATAGCCGGGCGCTTGAAGATACGGTCGCACTTGTCAGGGAAGCGGTTAAAGGCGGGGCGAAGATTCTGGTCGGCGGTAAGGTAAAAGGACGTGTGTTGCAGCCCACATTGCTGACTAATATTAAAAAATCAATGGCGGTCTGGGCGCAGGAGGCGTTTGCACCCCTGGCAGTCATTTGCAAGTACCGGGACTTCAAGAAAGTCGTCGATGAGATCAACGACTCGGTTTATGGCCTTCAGGCAGGGATATTCACGAATCGCCTGAAAGATGTTTTCTACGCTTTCAAGTATATCGAGACCGGCGGTGTGGTGGTCAACGATGTACCGACCTACCGCGCCGATCATCAGCCTTACGGCGGCACGAAAGACTCCGGCCTCGGTCGAGAGGGAGTCCGCTACGCCATCGAAGACATGACCGAGGTGAAGATACTGTCGATGAATCTGAAGTGAGACGCAGGCTGGCTTCTGGCAATCAAATCTGTCCGCCACACACAGGCTATTCCCGCTTCTTCTGAAGAAGACCACGCATCTTCAGGCGGCTTATCACCGCTCCCGGTTGCCGTTCGAGAATCCGGGCGATCTCGGTGGTTCTGGTGCCCTGCTTGAACATGTCGGTCAATCGTTTGTCTTCGTCCTCTCCCCATGGTTCATAGGCGCGCGGATATTCTTCGCGCAGTTTGGAGAGATTGACCAGTTTGCCGCCGTTTGCCCTAATGGTTATTTCGTGATCGAGGGTTATGGCACCATCGGGGGTGACATATTGCTCGATAATATCAAGTGCCAGACGCACCGCAGAGAAGATATCACCCATGACCAGCCGGCTGTGCTTATCGAGTATCTGCTGGTACGAGTATCCCTGCGAGATCAGGCGCAGGATTTCTATCACCTGCACACCGGTATCCCGGATAGTTATGGATATCCGCATACTGACTCCTTTTTGTTACGTTTTCTCGCTTCTTAGTATGGCATGGCACGCTGACAGGAGATGTCAGTTTATATTAGGGGCGGCGTGGACTTTTTGATTGCGGCAAGGTTGTCTGAGCGGCCCGGGTTTCGTATCTTGGCTCAGCGACGGAAGTTGAAAGCTCATTGACACATCACTGAGGTGCTAATGCTCTTTGGAGCGCATGAATCGATAAGCGGGGGCATCCATAAGGCTATCGAACGCGGCCGGCAGGCTACCTGCGATGTCATACAGGTGTTTAATAAGTCAAACAACCAGTGGCGGGCTGCTAAGCTGAAACCGGACGAGGTGAAGAAATTCTTTGCACTTCAGGAAGAAACCGGTGTCACCGTTGCGACCTCGCATACGAGTTATCTGATCAATATCGCCTCGCCTGACCCGGCGCTGAATGAGAAGTCATACAAGTCGCTCAAGGAAGAGATGGAGCGTTGTGAGACTCTGAAGATTCCCAATCTGGTCATGCACCCCGGTTCGCATGTCGGCTCCGGTGAGCAAGTCGGTCTTGACAGGATCACTGAGAATATCAACCGGTTGTTCGATAATCTTACCGACAACAATGTCCGCCTGCTGCTTGAGACCACCGCCGGACAGGGAAGTAACCTGGGTTATACTTTTGAGCAGCTGGAGTACATCATAGACAAGGTGGAAGATAAAGCCCACATCGCCGTTTGTTTGGACACATGCCACATCTTCGCTGCCGGGTACCCAATCACCGATCCG
>JAOZPL010000020.1:0-9309 GCA_029932795.1 Candidatus Zixiibacteriota bacterium
CATTGAAACGCGTAACCACCAGCCCGACTCTCAGACCGGGTGCATCCAGCTTACCTTCGTAAGTGCTATACTTCATATCTTCCTCAGTGTTTTTTCAGTTCCAACAGATGTCCCAGTTTGTCCCGCTTGGTCTCCAGGTAACGATGGTTATACTGGGTTGGCTCCATCTCAAGCGACACGCGGTCGACAATCTCAAGACCGTATCCCTTCAGACCGATAACCTTCTTCGGGTTGTTGGTCAACAGACGGATGGAGCTGAGACCGAGATCGACGAGAATCTGCGCCCCGATACCGTAATCCCGAAGATCCGGTGCGAAACCGAGGTCTTCATTAGCCTGCACCGTGTCGCGGCCATGATCCTGCAGCTCGTAAGCAATCAGCTTGTTCGTCAGTCCGATACCTCGCCCCTCCTGTCGCATATACAGGATGACCCCGACTCCTTCTCTGTCAACACGCTGCATCGCCGTATGAAGTTGCGGCCCGCAGTCGCACCGGCAGGATCCGAAAACGTCACCGGTCAGGCACTGGCTGTGCACCCGCACCAGGACATTGGCTTTCCCCGCAACCTTTCCCTTGACCAGAGCCAGATGATGATGATCATCGATCTCCGAACGGTACAGGTGCAATATGAAATCACCGTACTTAGTCGGAAAATCCACCGTTGTGATTCTCTCAACCAGTTTCTCGGTCTCCCGCCGATAGGCAATGAGATCGCGCACTGTGATCATCTTGAGACCATACTCCCGCGCCATCTCAAACAGTCGAGGAACACGCGCCATAGAACCGTCCGTGTCCATAATCTCACAAAGCACACCAACAGGTCGGAACCCGGCCAGGCGTGCCAGGTCTACTGTTGCCTCGGTATGACCGGCCCTCGACAGGACACCGCCGGGCAATGCCTGAAGCGGGAAAATATGGCCAGGACGCCCCAGTTCATCCGGACTGGTATCATTATCGACCAGCTTCTTAATAGTCAGCGCCCGGTCATAGGCGGATATTCCCGTGGTTGTGCCATGAAGAGCGTCCACAGACACAGTGAAACGCGTGCCGAGCTTGGCCGTGTTGTTCTTTACCATCGGCCTGAGCTGCAGAGCCTCGATTCGGTCGACAGTCATCGGCACACAGATCAGCCCACGGGCATGCGTGGCGAAAAAGTTGACCGCCTCCGGTGTGATTTTCTCGGCGGCCATGACCAGGTCACCCTCGTTCTCACGGTCTTCATCATCAACCACGATGATGAACTTTCCACGCCTGATATCCTCTATCGCTTCCCGTATGGTGTTAAACCTCGCTTGCTCGCTCATCTCACCATCCACTTTCTTTGAACTTCTCTATTGTTAACCCTGGTTTGTTTTCCTTATCCAGCATTCGTGCTACGTATTTACCAATCATGTCAAACTCAAGATTGATTCTCTCCTGCGACCTGAGACTGCCCCGATTGGTGCTCTTCACAGTATGTGGCACCAGATTCGTTGAACACCATCCCGACCGGCAGGTGTTAACCGTCAAAGAAACACCGTTGATGGCGATGGAGCCCTTCTCGATCACCAACCGATCATAGACAGGGTTATACATGAGGGCAAGCTCAAGCGATTCTCCGGCAGGTCTGCAGCAGTCAACCGTTCCGGTATCATCAACATGTCCGCTGACAAAATGCCCGCCCAGACGGCTGCCGAGTTTCAGGGATCGCTCAAGATTCACCTGTGAGCCGACCCGATAACCGGCCAGGATTGTCCGGGCTACTGTTTCCTGTGATGCCTCGACCACGAACGAACCTGATGTTATATCAACCACCGTCAGACAGGCACCATCGCAGGCAATCGATTCGCCGACCGCAATCTCTCCTGAATCAATCGCAGATTCAATCATCAGAATCCTGTAGTTACCACGCGACTTTATCTGTGCCACTTTGCCAACGGTTTCAACGAGTCCGGTGAACACTACTTGCCGTCCCTTCTAGGGTAACCCGAAAAAACCATATCACCGCCAAAGCGTTCGAACGACCAGTCCTCAAAGTGCACAGCCTCTGTCAATTTTCGAATCTTCAGATCTCCCACGGCGCTTATCCCCTTACCGATAACCTTCGGGGCCGTGATAAAAACATACTTGTCAATCACTCCCGCCCTGATGAAAGAGGTTGCTGTTCCGGCACCACCCTCGACAAGCAATGAGCGCAATCCAAACGCTGTCGCTTTTTCAATGAAATCCTGCTCATTCAGAAGGCCGCCCTTATCCTTCTTGATTGTCCAAAACGCCAGGCTTCCACGCTTTCTGCGGTGCGAGAACCGTTCTATCGCTTCTTCAGTAGACGCAATGATCGTCTTGTGATCGCTATTGTCATCGAGCAGCCGGCATGATCGCGGGAAGGCCAGCGACTGTGAGATAACAATACGATAGGGATTCGTGCCTTTGACAAGGCGCACGGTCAGGGCCGGATCGTCGGCTCTTACCGTCCCCATCCCGACTACAACGGCGTCGACTTCTGAACGTAGTCGATGGGCATACTTCCGTGATTCACTTGAAGAAATCCATCTGGAGTCACCGGTGGCAGTGGCGATACGCCCGTCCAGTGTTTGCGCCAGTTTCAAAATGACGTACGGGCGCTTATTGCGATGAAAACCTAAGTACTGTTCATTTAGGCGGATCGCCTCTCTTCTGAGCATGCCCGTTGAAACACGTATCCCCGCCCGCCGGAGACGGGCTACCCCTTTCCCGTTCACCCGTGGGTCAGGATCTCTAACCGCGCAGACGACCCGACTAATCCTGGAGTCTATTATGGCCCGGGTGCAGGGGCCGGTGTTACCGGTATGACAGCAGGGTTCCAGCGTGACGTACATCGCCGCCCCGGCTGCCCGGGAGCCCGCCTTTTTCAACGCTATTACTTCTGCGTGAGCCTCCCCCGCCCTCCGGTGATACCCCTCAGCGATGATCTTCCCGTTTCTCACGATGACTGCCCCGACCATCGGATTCGGTGATGTTTTCCCCCGGGCACGCGCCGCCAGCTCCAGAGCTCGTTGCATGAACTGTATGTCCGCCTTTACGGCCATAAAAAATACCCACGAATGATCTCGGGGTTAGGTGGCACAACGGCCCAATGATGGAGCGCTGGTCATCTTCTCCCATCCGGACTGTCACCGTCGGCGCCTGAATTGCACAGGCTCAGCCGAAATAATTCCGGCTCGCGGGCTGTCACCGCCGGTTGAGGAGTTACACCTCACCCCGAAGATTTGTCGCAGCAATATAATGATTGTACAGGAAAAGGCAATGGCTTTTCGAAACACAACACAGGAATACCTGCCTCCGTGAATAGAAAGCAGGCTCAATACGGCGCACGCTCAGATTGCTTATCCTTGGGTATTCTCTTCCTGCAGAGAGCTCTGGATTTTCAGCGCCGAGCGGTCTATTGTCGAGAGGGAACGGTTCAATCTCGCCTTGTTATGCTTCAGTCGGGAACTGTTTCTAAACTGGCTTTTGCTGAGTGTTATAGTCTCATCGCCAGACGATCTTACGCCCATACCCAACCTGGCCGGCTCTTTCCCTGAGAGCCTGATCGCCAGCGACAGCAACTCAGCCACAGTGGCAGCAAAAAGCTGTTCCTCCTGATCGAACCGACAGCGGACGGACTTGTACGTTCCCGCCAGACTGACTATCCCTTCCACCCGATCACCGACCGAGATCGGAACAAGAGAGAGCATACGGATCGGGTCTGTAAAGACCTGTCTGACCTCCACCTCCGTGAGCGATTCGGCGGCCCCGGTCTCAGTAATCTGTATCGCCCGGCCGGTCTTGATCACTTTCTCATGCAACGGCATAAGGGACAAAATCATGGTTCCGTCCCCGGGCACCATGCCGCCTGCCGGGCAGTCAGACACAAGCGCCATTGACTCCAGAAAGTTTCTCTCCATGTCGAGGATCGAGACGCGAACCAGTTCGGCCCCCAGCTCCTCCTGTAACAGACGGGCCGCATATGAGCAGGTAGACCTGAGTGTACTGACGCTATGAACCTGGGATATGAAACGGTTCAGGCGAGTCAGGCACCGTTTCCGAGCCGCTACTGCAACGCGGGTCTCTTCTTTCTGAAGAAGTCGCTTGAACGTTGGCTTAATGTGATTCGTAAGGCCGATCCGTAACGAATTGAAATAGGCGGTTTTTTTCGAAGCTAGTGTGAGTACCGCACCAATCCGGCGCGTCCTTAGAGGTAATGCGATCAGGGACTTAAGACCATTCGCGGCGAGAAATCCCTCCGGTATCAGTTCACCGGGGAATCGGATATCATCCATAACAACAAGTTCCGAGAGACCGTAGGCCCGACCCACCGGCGACGCTGCTTCCGGCCAGGCAAGTCCATTCTCCACCAATGCCGTACCACTCTCCCCAACTGACACCCGCCGACATTTTTTCTCCCGCTCATCCATCAGAGTCAGGGAAACGAAGTCAGCCGATATTGCACCGCCCAGCTTCCTCGCAATCGCGCTTACCTCGGCGTCCAGTCCGTCCGCCTTGTCAAGCGCTTTCTCAAGGCCGGCGCGCCAAGCATCCCGTTCTATCAGCGACTGTTGCCGGAGGTTCGTTCTGTCAATTTCAATTTTGCGAGCGATAATATCGGCAGCAATTCTCAGATTCGATTCATCGTCACAGTCACAGACTGTCTCTTCTGATCTCCAAAGAAGGAAAAAGCCGACCGGCTGACGATCCACACAGATTGGCAGAACCATATCGGGATTGGCAAGCGATCCCCCGAGGCCGGTGATGATGCCGGCAGAGTTCACCGGCGTACCATTCAGATGCTTCTGCCAGCCCTGCTGGCTGAAAGCAATCCGGTTGAGGACAGCCGGATCAAACGGCAGGTTCTTACTCAAGGAGGTAAGGACCAGCCTGTCCTGACGGGGGGAATACTTGAATACCATCCCCCACCTGAACGAAAAGTGCTCTACCATATGGTCAACGGCCAAACGAAGTACTGAGTCCAGACGACTCTCCACTCCAACAAGCTGTTCCATTTTTTTCAAGAATTCCAGATGATCTATTTTCGTCTTGTTGTACTTGCGATAAGCCCGTGATACAGGCAACCAGGTAGAGACACCGCTCACCACAAAGGTTGCTCCGGTAATAACGGCAATCCAGATGATTAATTGATAGAATACCGGTTCTGAGAGAAAAGGGATCGACACGAACAGACCAGCGTTCTTGTAGACTCTCGCAATAGCCACCAGCATAAGAATAAGCAAGCCGATCGAGATGTGGTTGTAGCTGCCTTTCCCTTCCGAGCCTATTTGCCTACTGAGTTTCAGTACCAGCAGCAAGGCAATGAGGAAGAATCCAGAAATGACCCAATCGGCCAGTTGCACGGTCATCCCGCCTCCTTTGTGCTAAGTCCTTGCGGTTAGTTACATTGTCGGCATCCTCCAAGCAGAGATTAGGCACTTACAGGGGGTACCTAACTACGACATATAGACAGTAACCCTCACATTAACCTATCCGAGTATGTTCGGGCGCCAGGCTGACGCTGGTAACTGCATACCCACCAATGGGTTGTGGCCTGACGCCTGGCCCGGCACTCTTCTTGCACCGTTCCACTTTCAGGAAGGGACCAATCTTGGACTTAACCGTCGATCCGGCGGAGGAAGGATGTTATGAATAACAGGATTCTTGCAACAATCACGCTGGGAGCCATCCTGCTGTTTGGTCTGGTATGGATGAGTTGCTCAGAAAGCTCAGACGCAGTCACCGGTCCGGCCGGCAGTGATTACAGCCTGCGCACCGGATTCGATGGCGAGAATACATGTGAGAGTGACGATATCTCACTTGAAACCTATGACCCTGCTAAGGACGGTTTAATAGACGCTGACTACGATCGCAACACTGGTGAAGACGAAGAGTCCTACGAAAGCGACAATCCGAACGACAAGGGTCAGGATGATGATCCGGGCGGAGACGACTGGAACCCGAACAATCCCAAAAACAAGGATAACGGAGTCTAGCAACGACCTCACAGACATCACACTCAGTGGCATGTATTTCTGAAAAGCCGGACTGAATCCGGCTTTTCTCTTGTTTTATAAATTCAGGTAAAAAGACGCGGGTCAACTACCCGATGAAAGTTCTTGAAGTGAGTCTTAGCCACCTTTGTCAGGACTTCTACTCCATGAAGGCTGACGATTTTTCTTCCGGCTTCATCCACTTTAGCCGCTGCTCCGCGGGGCAGTTCAATACCGAACTTGTGGCTGAGCTTCTCCATCTCCCGGATAAAGGCAGCACGTGCCAGAATCGAGGCTGCCCCTACCTGAGGAATAGATTCGCCCCGGACCAGTTGCTTAAGGCAGATGTCCTGACCCCGCTCAAGCAGCGCCTGTTCAACCAGTTCCGTTTTGCCGAATTTGTCAGAGATCACCAGGTCCGCCGGATACTTGCCTGACACGTCCTCTATGGCACGCGCATGCCCCCAGGCAAGAAGCCGGTTGAGATTTCTGATCTTCATGTAATGTCTGTTATACTCTTCAGGATGAACAACAACAACAGCGTGCGGGAACTGTCGACGCAAGGTTTTGTCTATCTGAAGCAGTTTCCTGTCGGCGATAAGCTTGGAATCTCGAACACCCATCTCGCTCAGGCGCGGTACCTCTGCCTTGTCAGCCAGAAAAGCCGCCACTACCAGAGGGCCGAAGAAATCCCCCTTGCCTGACTCATCAACACCGATTATCCGCGATAGCGTGTCCAACCGTCAGTTGGCCCGTTCTATGTATTCGCCGGTTCGTGTATCCACCTTGACTTTGTCCCCTTCTTTCACGAATGGCGGTACCTTAACCTCCAGACCGGTTTGCAGCTTGGCCGGTTTGGTGACATTCGACACGGTGTCACCACGCACAGCAGGTTCCGTCTGAACCACCTCCAGAACGACTGAGGTTGGCAGGTCAACTGCTATAGCCTCATTATCAAGGAAGAGGATCGGATATTCACGGTTTTCCAGAAGGTACCACCTTGCCGAACCAAGGTTATTCATCGGTATTGTAATTTGATCAAAAGTTGTCGAGTCCATAAACGCATACTCGCCGCTGCTTTCGTAGAGGTATTGCATTTTTCGGTTATCAAGGTCAGGCGGTTTGAAAATATCTTTGGATGAGAACACCTTTTCAATCACCGCCCCCGTCTTTATATGTTTTAGTTTGGTGCGAACGTTGGCTTTACCGCGACCCATCTTGAAGTGCTGGAATTCAACCACATAATAGGGTTGATCATCAACCAGAATAGGCAAGCCTCTCCTGAAATCTGAGACTGTATACATGCTTCCTCCGATATCCAGCCTTGAATATAGCTAAAAACAGGAATTGCCCAAATGTTTTTACAACTGACCGGATATCTGAAGAGTTTCTCTTTCCAGTTGTCGTACCCGTGCCGATGGTAACAGAATGCGGAAGGTGGTACCTTTACCAAGTTCAGATTTGACCGTGATCTGTCCCTTGTGGAGATCGATGATTTTGCGGGTAAGCGGCAATCCGAGACCGGTTCCCGAGGGTCGGGATGAGAAAAACGGTGTGAACACCTTTTTTAATTCGTCATCAGCAATGCCGCAACCGTGGTCTTCAACAACTATCAAAATACCGTTGTTCACTTCCGAAGATGAAATCCTGACAATGCCCTCCCGCTCCGAATAGGCTTGAATACTGTTATCAACAAGATTGGAGATTGCCTGTTTCAGAAGGGCTGCATCCGCTTCAATAGTCTGACATCCCTTATGGGAGAGAGAAAAATCGATCGTCTTACAATCTTCGCGTACCTGAAACGATGCCGTCACTTCTCTGATTAGTTCATCTATCTTCACCGGAGATGGCCAGAAGGTTAGTGGCTGGGCAAAACTCAGAAAACGATGGATCAGGTTCTCCGCTTCATGAGTCTCCCGCAGAAGAGCCTCGATATTTTCTGTAGACTGGCTGTCACCGATCAGTTTCCGCTCCATCAGTTTCCCATAACCGCTGATTGCTCCCATCGAGTTTCGCAACTGATGAGCCAGCCCGCCTGCCATCTCACCCAGTGCTACCATGCGGTCCTTCTGCTCCAACTCACTGCGGAGCCGAATAAGCTCGGTCAGATCGTTCAGCAGGACTGAAACGCCGACCATTTGCCGAGTGTTGTCCCTGATGGGCGAGATCGAAACCCCTACAACTTTATCGTCGTTGTCCTGGACCTCCAGTGTGCACTCTCGATAACCGTGGAAGACCTCATCATCCAGAGCCAGAGCGATTTGCTCCACTAATTGACCATAAGTGGAAAGCAAAGTGCAGTAGTCAGCTCCCACATAGTGTTCACTCTGTATCCTCAGTATCCTGCGAGCCGAATCATTAAGTGATAAAACCAGCCCCTGCCGGTCAAGTGTAATAATCCCGGAACTGCTCGAGGCCAGTAAGTACTCGTTAAACTGCTCCAGAGAATCCGCCCGGTTCTGTATCGAGGCGTTCAGTCGCATGAGTTCCGCCTCTTTCTGCTGAAGTCTCTCAATTACTTTCCTGTATTCGGCGACCACGGCCTCGGCCTCGTTCTCACCATCCTCGACCGTGCGTCCAACTCGTGCCGCCTGCTCCCGAATCTTGCGAAAAGGCGCGAATATGAAGCGTAAGAGCATTAGATAAACGAGAAACACAACAGCCAGTGATCCAAGGAATGCGATCAGCATCAATCGTCTGGAATCATCAAGATACGCCAGGTCAGGACGGTTTATCGACAGGATAAGAAGATTGTGTCCTGCCCCTACTCGCAGGGGATAAACATAAAAGTATTCATCTCCTTCTCCCCTGGCCAGCTCCTGAAAGTCGGCTGTCAACAGCTTTTCCGCCAACTGGGGAAGCTGACCGACTGGCAGACGGCTAGCAACGGATGCAAACCACCTCCGTCTGGCACCAGGGGAGTCATCGGATGGCTGCGAGGGCACGAGGATAATCTCGCTGAGGTTGTACCGCTCCGCCAACTCCTGCCGCCTTGACTCAGACAGGCCAGGCCAAGACGCTTCCTGTACAGCCCGGCTGATAGCCAGCCCGGCTGTCCGAAGGTACGCCGCTGCGTGATCATAGTTCGTGGAACGAGCCCTGAATATTATGTAATTCGAAACGAAGTTTAGTGACAGTAGCAGACAGACAATAGCCAGAAACCCAAGATGGACCTCGGTTTCAAACCTGCTTCTTTTCCGGGACATAGCCATACCTGATTAATCGGAATCGCCCGGAAAGAATTGAGAAATGGGTAGGAACTAACGGAGAAAGACAATATGGGCCAGATAGTAACCAATTATCCGATCACCGTAGATAATTGCCAACATCG
>JAOZPL010000020.1:9319-13258 GCA_029932795.1 Candidatus Zixiibacteriota bacterium
TCCGAAGGGCACGACTCTGTGCTGACGGAGTTTGCTGGAGAAGAGCATCAGGATAAGTGACACGAAAAGGCCAATGGCCGCCGATGAAATGAAAACAAAAAGGACCTTCTGCCACCCGAGGAAAGCTCCCAGCATCGCCGCCAGCTTAATATCACCGCCTCCCATGGACTCTTTCTTGAACAACCAGTCACCAAGCATTGCGATGAGAAAAAGCGAGCCACCCCCCACCAGCAAGCCAATAACCGCCGCCAGTATCCCCATACCCCCCGGCAGGAATGACACGGCCAGACCGAGCACCATACCGGGGTATGTAATGACATCGGGATCGATCAGAAACACCGCCAGCAAAGACGAGGTAATGAAAGCAAAAATGAAGAAGTCCTGATGGATTCCAAACTGCCAGTAAAAGTACAGATAGCAAAGAGCATTGAGTAGCTCCACGACCGGATACCGCAGGGAAATGCTCTCCCCACAGAAGGCGCATCTACCACGCAGAAAGACATAGCTCAGTAGCGGGACATTATGATACCATTTCAGTTTATTCCGGCAATGAGGACAAACCGACCGACCGGATATCCTTTCCTCGCGGGGCAGACGGTATATGACAACATTGAGAAACGAGCCTATTGACAACCCCAGCAGCCCGATTACAATATACATGAAGACCGGTGTCACGTGTGTAATTATCGGCAGAACAGCCCTTACCTGAACTCACCCAACCGTTGCATTACCAGCGCAACTACCGCCGGGCCGGCAGCTTCCGTTCGAAGGATTCGCTGCCCGAGGGAAACGGGAACAAATCCGCTCTCTACTGCACCGTGAACCTCTTCGTCCGAGAAGCCTGATTCCGGCCCCACCAGAAGGGTCACTCGTTTGCTGTTCTCACTCATCTCAACCCGTTCGAACGGTCGAGCCTGAGCTGATGGATGAAAAATAAACCTGATATCTTCGCCGGCCTGTTCGTCAAGGAAATCCTGCAGAAGGGTCGGCAGCGCAATTTCCGGCCGATATGCCCGGCGGCATTGCTTAATAGCCGCCAGTGCAACTCTCTCAAGGCGAGCTGCACGGGCGCGACCTCTTCCGGCATCCTCGAATCTAACTTTAGATTTTTCGGCAATGATGGGAACAAATCTCTTGACCCCCAGCTCTGTCCCGGTCTGAACCACCAAGTCAAACTTCTGGCCGGTAGAGAGACCGGCAGCCAGCGTCATCCGTACCGTTGGTTCGCCAAAGCTGCGTTGTTCCGCATGAATCCGAATCACGACTTTTCTTGGCGAGGTTTTCACCAATTCTCCCCGGTAAGCCGTGCCCAAACCATCGACAACAAGCACCAGTGACCCCGGTCTCAGGCGCATAATAGTGATGGCATGGCGGGCCTCTGTAGAAGGCAGTTGAATAAGACCATCCAAGATGTTCTCAGGGGGAGCATAAAATATCGGTAGATCCACGTTTCACCCCTTGCGGAGAAAGTAGGTAAGCCACCTGTTATCCCGATGGATCTCAAAGCTACTCTGACCTTGCTGACTCAGGCTGTTGGTAATTTCCGCCTCGTCTTCTTCCAGCAAGCCGGAGAGAACCAGGATCCCGCCGGTGGTTGTCAGTGACAGGAGCCGTGGCAGGATGGGCAGAATGGTGCTCTTAATTATATTTGAGCACACGAACTCATACGGTTCGTCCCGCTCACACTTCTCGATTGAACCGAAGAGAATATCATGGACGGCAGAAACATGATTGATCTTGAAGTTCTCGCGACAGTTTTCAATCGCCGTCAGATCATAGTCGATGGCCTTAATATATTTCGCTCCCATCATGTCAGCCAGAATGGAGAGAATCCCGGAACCCGTCCCAAGATCGAGGAACCGCATTCCGCTTCGGAAATATTCGCGGATGAACGCGAGGCAGCTCCTGGTCGTTTCGTGCGAACCGGTGCCGAATGCCATTTTCGGCTCAATAACAATATCGTATCGGGTCTCCTCGTCCGGCAACTGCCAGAGCGGTCGCACCAGGATATCAGTGCCCACCCGGATCGGTTCGACCGACGCCTTGTACTTTTCAATCCAGTTAATATCCTGGATTGTTCGTTCGCGTACTTCAGGAACAGACGGCATCTCGACACACACAAGTTGTGAAAGATAATCCGACAACGGCCCTCGGTACTTCTCTTTTTCCTGGGCTGGGACATAAAAAGTTATATCGACAATGGCTCCGTCCTCTTCTTCTTCAAGCACCAGGCCGGAGACAATATTCTCAACGATAAAATTGCAGACGGCATCAGCCAGAGCGAACGGCACGCCTATGCGAGCTTCAATGTATTCCAGCGGTTTTCCGCTATTCATGCTCAGACTCCGAGAGTCTCACGTAATCTCTGGAAGAAGGACTTATCAGCCGGTGGCGGGTTGAAAGTGTCCGACCCGGCTAATTCCTCAAGGTGCACACGGTCATCGGCGGAGAGTTTCGTGGGGACCCAGACAGTTATCTGCACCAACTGGTCTCCCCTGCCGGAGCGATGAAGATGTGGAATCCCTTTCCCTCTTATCTTGAGAACTTTACCTGACTGCGTACCCGGTGGTATCTTCAGTTTTACCTCGGAGGTCAAAGTAGGAACGGTGACCTCACCACCCAGCGCGGCAGTCGTGAAGGAGATAGGTAGTTCGTAAAGAACATTGTCGCCGTGACGGGTGAACTGCTTGTGCTCCTTCTCCTCAAAATAAGCAATTAAGTCCCCCGGCTGGCCATGACGGGGAGCTGCGTTACCCATGTTCTCGATTGTCATGTAATTGCCGCTGGAGACGCCGGGTGGAACCTTGATGTTCACCTTGGACGTACCCTCGTGGCGCCCTTCGCCGCGGCAGAGCTTGCACGGTTCAGCAATGATTTCGCCTTCGCCCCGACACATGCTGCAGGTGGTCACCTGCTGGACAGTACCCAGGAAAGTCCTCGTGAGTGTTCGTACCTGTCCGGCTCCACGGCACTGAGGACAGGTTTTTCGGGAGGAGCCGGCGGCGACACCGCTCCCGCCACAGGCATCACAGCGAACGAGACGCTTGACTCGAATGGTACGTTCCACCCCGGTGACGATTTCCTCTAGAGTCAGCCCGATACGGATCCGGAGATCCTCACCACGGTTAACTTGTCGACGCCTGCCGGCGCCAGTACCCATTCCGAAGAAGTCGTCAAAGATCGACCCGCCGGAACCAAAGTCGCGCATGAAGGCCCGCAGTGCATCGCCAATATCAAAATGCTCGAAGCCGCCAAAACCGGCAAACCCGGCCCCAGTTCCCACTCCGGCATGACCGTACTGGTCATACATGCGGCGTTTCTCCGGGTCCTTGAGAACCTCATACGCCTCGGTCGCTTCCTTGAACTTATCCTCAGCCGCCTTGTCACCCGGATTTCGATCCGGATGATACTGCATGGCCTTCTTTCGATAGGCCGATTTTATCTCGGATTCCCCGGCACCCCGGTCAATACCCAGTACGTCGTAATAGTCCTGCTTGGCCATCAACCTCAGCTCTTATCCTCGTCAACCACCTCAAAATCGGCATCGACAGCACCGTCCTTTTTCTCCCCTTCCGTGGCATCGGCGGAAGTCTTCCCACCCGCGGCGGTCTCAGCCGAGGGCTCACTCTCCGCGGTGGCACCGCTTTGGGCTTGGGCACCAGCCGCCTGCTGTGCCTGGCGGTACATTTCTTCAGCCAGCTTGTGCGAAGCCTGCATTAGCTTCTCTTTGGCAGAATTGATTGCTTCAAGCGAATCACCACCCATCGCGGTGCGAAGCTCTTCAACCGCTCCCTCAATCGCCTTCTTCTCATCCTCGGAGACTTTGTCGCCATGCTCCTTGATCGTCTTTTCAGTGGAATAGATGAGCTGATCAGCCTCGTTCCGGGCCTGAATCAGGTCAGCCTTTTTCTTGTCCTCGTCAGCGTATTTCTCGGCATC
>JAOZPL010000268.1 GCA_029932795.1 Candidatus Zixiibacteriota bacterium
TAACTTCAGAACCGCGCTCGTGGGCAGGTCATCGAGATACCCATTGGTGCCGACCCAGATGATCATCACCTGCCGGGCCACCGGCATGGGCGCATACTGACCCTGCTTGAGGAGCTCCACCATCTTCTCACCACGGTTGAGTTGTTTGCGCGTGGCTTCGTCCAGGTCCGAGCCGAACTGTGTGAACGCCACCAGCTCCCGGTACTGCGCCAGGTCAAGTTTCAGTGAACCTGCCACCTGTCTCATCATTTTGACCTGCGCCTTGCCGCCCACACGGGAGACGGAAATGCCTACGTTTATAGCCGGTCGCACACCGGAGAAAAACAGGTCGGACTCCAGAAAGATCTGGCCGTCGGTGATGGAGATCACGTTGGTCGGGATATATGTCGAGATGTCACCAGCCTGGGTTTCGATGATCGGCAACGCCGTCAGAGAGCCACCCCCCTTTGCCTCAGAGAGCTTGGCCGCCCTTTCCAGCAGGCGGGAATGGCAATAGAAGATGTCACCGGGGTAGGCCTCGCGTCCCGGCGGGCGTCGCAACAGGAGCGAAAGCTGGCGATACGCCTGCGCTTGTTTGGAAAGGTCGTCGTAAATGCAGAGCGCGTGCTTGCCGTTGTAAAGGAACTCCTCGCCCATGGCGCATCCGGCGTACGGAGCGATATACTGCATCGGTGCCGGGTCGACCGCCGTGGCTGAGATAACCGTGGTGTGCTCCATAGCCCCGTGTTGCCGGAGGACCTCGACTACGCGGGCTACAGTAGACTGCTTCTGACCGATGGCAACATAGACGCAGTAGATGTCCGTGTCCTTCTGGTTTATAATAGTGTCAATGGCCAGTGCCGTTTTACCGGTTTGGCGGTCGCCGATGATCAGTTCACGCTGGCCGCGACCGATTGGAATCATCGAGTCGATCGCCTTCAGACCGGTCTGAACCGGTTCTTTGACCGGCTGCCGTTCCACCACGCTGGGAGCGTGACCTTCGATTACCCGGTAATGGTCGGTGACAATCGGCCCCTTGCCGTCCAGCGGCTGACCCAGCGGATTAACCACGCGTCCGACGAGTGCTTCACCAACCGGAACCTGGGCCACCCGGCCGGTGCGGCGAACAGTGTCACCCTCATTAATATGCGTATCGGGTCCGAAGATGACGGCGCCGACGTTATCTTCCTCCAGATTCAGCACCATGCCGATAATGTCGCCGGGGAACTTAATCAGCTCAGACATCTGGACGTCTTCCAGCCCCCAGATGCGGGCGATACCATCACCCACCTGAAGCACGGTACCGACCGACTCCATCTCCAGCTTGGTTTCGTATTTCTCAAGCTCCTTTTTCAGGACCGACGATACTTCTTCGGGATTCAGGGCCATTGTCGCACTCCTGCATCTATGAACATCACGTTCGTTTCTCAATCGCGTTAAAGATTACCACAGTCCTTGCCCGGAAAACTCCGACCGGCAGGATGTTAATGATAACGAAAGTCAACTCGCTAGTGCACCTTCAATCTCACCAACTGTTCTTCCAGTCTCTTCAGAGCATGCCGGACCGAGCCATCGATGGTTTCACCGTCCACCATGACGATCATGCCGCCGAGAATATGCGGGTCAACTGTTTTCTCAAGGAGAACCGTTTGACCGGTTCTGGTTTCCAGTCGCTGACGGAGCTTCTCCTCTTCGGTATTCGACAGCTCCACCGCCGTGATGACTGTCACACGGCACATACCCTTTTCAGCTTCAATCAGCCGCCGGAGCTCGTCAATGATATCAGGCAGGAAACTTATCCGGCGTTTTCTGGTTAGAACCGATAAAAACTCGACGTGCAGTGGGTCCATAGCGTCGCCGAACACCCGCTTGATCAGGTCGATTTTTTTATCGAGCGGGATTCGCGGTCCGGAAAGGGCTTGCAGCGTTCCGGGGGCTGTGCGGATCAGTTCCCTCAAGGATTGGAACTGCTCGTACGCCGGGTCAATCAGGTCTCTTTCCTTTATAGAAAGGAACAACGCCTTGGCGTATTTCCGGGCGACCTCTTGGGCTAACATTGCACTTAGGCTTTCTCCAGATCATCTATGAAGCGACCAATCAGCTCACGCTGTTTAGCCTCGTCGAGCCGCTCGCGCAGAACCTTTTCCGTGGCCGTCATGGTCATGGTTACTAGTTCGTCTCGAAGCTGTACCCTGGCTTTGGCGATCTCGCGTACCAGATTCGCTTTGGTTTTCACATGGAGCTGCTTGACTTCCTCCTGGGCGGTCGCCTTGATTTCCGAAGCGAGCTTTTTGCCTTCATCAGCCGCCTCTATCAGTCTTTCGCGACGCACTTTCTCAATATCTTTAAGGCTGGCTTCATACTGGGCACTCAACTTGGCCGTACTTTCTTTTTCCTCTTCGATCTTCTGGAACTCGCCGGCAATCTTGTTTCGCCGTTCCTCCATAAGACCCAGAAGAGGTTTCCAGGCGTACTTCTTGAGGATCCAGACGGTGATCAGGAAACCGACGAGGTGGGTCAGCAATTGCTGCCATTCTAGGTTCATATTCTCACCATTATCTCAGCGTTCAAAACATGGGTTGCAACCTCGTATTACCCGATTTTGCCCTGAAGAATGAAGAAGACCACCAGGGCATAGATCGTAAGTGCCTCGATAAGCGCGGCACCAATAATCATCGCGGTTTGAATCTTGCCGGCGGCTTCAGGCTGTCGGCCGATAGCGTCCATGGCCGAGCCGACCGCACGCCCGAGTCCAAGTGCAGAACCGATTGCGGCCATGCCGACACCGACCGGCAAAGCCCAGGCTAACATTGACTGATACTCCATTACAACCTCCAGATAGCTCTATGAATCTCCATTTTCTATCTATGTTTCACTAGTGTTATCCCTCGTGAGGCAGCATCATTAGGATGTACACGGTTGAAAGCAGGGTAAATACCAATGCCTGAATGGTGGACAGCAGGATGCCAAGGAAATAGAACGGTATCTGCAGCGGAATCCCGACCGGTGAGCCCTGCAGGTGGAAAATCGACATTGACGCCACACCCAGCGCCACAAATGCCGCCACCAGGACATCCTCACCGGTGATATTGCCGAAAAGTCGAATTGCCAGGCTGAATGGCTTGGCAAACTCGCCAATAATGTGTATGGGGAGCATTAGCGGTACCAGCAGCCAGCTGACAACACTGCGCGGCTGGCCGGCCAGGTGGTCAAAATAGCCGATTGCCCCCAGCCGGGTGATGCCGGTCCACTGGGCGTAAAGAAAAGTCAGAATCGCCAGCGAAGCGGTTATGTTTATCGAGGTGGACGGCGCATGTCCGAAGGGAATAAGCCCCAACAGATTCATAGCCAGAATGTAGAAAAAAAGTGATCCCAGATACGGGATATACCGCCTGGTATCCTTGCCGAGGACCGAATAGATGAAGTTGTACATGCCCTCAACCAGCATCTCCAGGAAATTCTGAAGCGGTCCGGGAATGAGTTGGCGTTTGGAATACACTCTTACCGATACGACTGCGAAGATAATGGCCACAACAAAGGCGTAGAT
>JAOZPL010000021.1:0-4353 GCA_029932795.1 Candidatus Zixiibacteriota bacterium
GGGCACGCCGAGGAATCTTCTGGCCTCGGCGACAAGTGCCAAACCGCTGACAGTTTTAGTCCCTGCCTGGTTAATCGGTTGGATACAGCGCGCCTTGAGGAGGACAACCGAGTTATCCGGAAGTTGCACTCGAGCAAATCCACCGACGATCGAAGCGTTGGCTAACCGGGTACCGTAGTATAGAAAGTATGGTGACCTTGCGTGTTTGCCTGTACTAAAAACCTTTGCGGAACTGAGCCCGACAGTACTGTTTATCCTTCTTTGGTGGGTGCGTAACTGTGCCTGTGTAATCCTCTTGAAAAACCGCAAGTCGGCCCAGCCCCGGTAGCCGTCATACTGAGTGATCCTGTAGAAACCGCTACGCTTTGCACCGATTGTGATCGCCTCACCGAACAGTAGTTGATTGATGCGCTCCGAACTGGAACTTGGTTCTGCCCGCATATCCAGCAAATTGGTCGTTACATAAGCGTATTTCATGGCAATAGCTTATATCTCTTGTGTGAGGCAATCAAACAAAAAAACCGGGCAACTTCACCCGGTTTCATGTTGGACTGTGCAAACAGGAATAACACCTACACTCTGGCAAGGGTTCGCTCGATACGAGAAAGTGCCTCTTTGATGTTCTCCACCGAATTGGCATACGAGAATCTGACATAGCCCTCGCCATATTCCCCGAATGCGGTGCCGGGAAGAGATGCCACTCCGACCTGTTCCAGCATCATATCGGCAAATTCGTCGGAGGTCAAACCCGTCCCAGTGATATTGGGAAACACATAGAAGGCACCTTCCGGCTTCAGGCAGCTAATGCCCTCGATGTCGTTCAACCCAGCGACAATGATATCTCGACGGCGTCTGAATTCGGCCACCATTCTGTTGATTTCACCTTGCGGTCCAGTGAGAGCCTCGATCATAGCGTGTTGCGTGAAGGTGGCAGTCGAGGAAAAGTTGTTAATTGCCAGGGTGAACATATACTCGGCCAGCTTTTCAGGCATGGCGGCAAAGCCAAGTCGCCAGCCAGTCATGGCAAATGTTTTTGACAGGCCATCAATAGCAATCGTTCGTTCCATGGCTCCCGGAATCGACGTGATGGATTTGAATTCCACATCATAGATGATTCGCGAATAAATCTCGTCGGAAAGAATCCACAGGTCATGTTCCCTGGCGATCTCATAAACCGTAGAGAGGTCTTCCCAGGTCAACATCCCACCGGAGGGATTCTCCGGTGAGTTCAGGATGATCATTCGTGTTTTGGGCGTAACCAGAGTCCTCAGATCGTCGACAAGAAAGCGGAAATTGTATTCTTCCCGCAGTTTTACTGGTATCGGCTTGGCGCCTAGAAATTTCGCCACTGACTGGTATGTTGGATATCCGGGATTAGGTACAATTACTTCGTCACCATCACCGATCAAGGCAACCATGGCGCAGAAGATCAGGGGTTTGCAGCCAGGCATGATAATGATTTGTTCCGGTGTCAGCTTGATGTTTCGGGTCTCGGACATGTACCTGGCAGCAGCCTCTCTCGCCTCAAGGATTCCCCCTGAAGCGGCATAGTGTGTGTGGCCCTCACGAATAGCCATGATACCGGCATCGCTGATGTTTTTTGGGGTGTTAAAATCCGGTTCCCCTATCTCAAGGTGGATAACGGATCTCCCTTCACGTTCCATCTGTTTGGCTCTTGCCAGCACAACAAAAGCACCTTCTGATTCAAGGCGATTGATTCGTTCGTTATAATGCACGACTCTGATCCTTAGTTTATAGTTTGAGTAACTCTCTTGCCTTCTGCGCTATGTGTTCGGCTGCGAGGCCGAAATGCTTGATCAACTGCCAAGGTTTTCCCGACTCACCAAACTTGTCTTCTACACCAATCATATAAAATATCGGCGGCTTGAAGTCAAGCGTGCGTTCGGAGGCTATGATTGCGGCTACCCGATTGCCCAGGCCGCCAACCTGGTGTTCCTCGGCAGTGATGATTACCGACGTTTCCCTGGCGGCACGGATGATGGCGTTACGGTCGAGCGGCTTGATGGTGTGAAGGTGCACCACGCGTGTATCAATGTCATAGTCGGTCTTGATAATATATGCTGCCCGAAGAGCCTCCGCCGTCTCCGGACCGCACGAGATAATGGTAAGGACCTCTCCTTCAGATTTATATTCTGAGGCAGGTGAGATATCGAACGCGTCTCGGAAATCGGCTGCCTTCTCACGGAAGCGAAATATGTTAGCCTCACCAAATCTGAATGGGCTGTCCTCCCTGGTGATGATCGGTGTCGCCTCGCGCGCAAACCGGAGGTACTTGGGGCCTTCAACCTCGAAAAGTAGGGTCCGCGTCATTTTCTCCGTTTCGATCGAATCGCAGGGCACACCCATATGCATATTCGGCAGACCGGGTATCTGAAACATCGCTTCCAGTTCCTGATGGGTGGCGCCATCGGGGCCGACTGAAACCCCACCATGCGCACCAACGATCAACACGTTGAAATTGCCGTAGCAGACGGACACCCGAAGCTGATCCAGATTCCTTGCCGAGGCAAAGACACCATATGTCCCAAACACAGGTATCTTTCCCTCCTTGGCCAGCCCGGCGGCAATTGCGGTGGCGTTCTGCTCGGCGACACCGACCGATATGAAGCGATGCTTCCGTTCCGGGTGCTTCTTGTAGAACTCCGAGATCATGATGGAATCCGAAATATCCGCGCCAATACAGACAACCCGCTCATCATCGCCGCACTTTTCAAGTGCCCGACCGAAACCCTTGCGCGTCGGATCCATCTTAACTTTCATTGTGTCCGAACTGTTCCACCAGAAATCTCGTGAGAACCTTGGCAACTGACCCGTCAGATTCGCATCAACTTTACTTTGAAACTCCTTGCCATTATTCAACATACCGTCGACATTGAAAGTATCACTCAAAGCCAGATCGGCGAGAGCCCGATCAAGTTCAGCTCGGGTGGGTGCTTTACCGTGCCAACCAACAGCGTTCTCCATGAACGTTACGCCCCGTCCCTTGTTGGTGTGGCAGATCAGCACCACCGGCGTACCGGTATTATTCTGATTGCGAGCCCAGTCAAGCTTGGCAACAATATCCGCCATGTTATGTCCGTCCACCCCCAGTACGTACCAGTTGAAGGCGCGGTATTTCTCAATCAGGGGGTCGATATTCATAATTTGCGTAACCTCGCCGTCAATCTGAAGCCGGTTCTTGTCAATTATCAAAATCAGGTTATCCAGATGGTAGTGAGCGGCGGCCATAGCGGCTTCCCACACTGAACCTTCCTGATGCTCACCATCGGACGACACCACGAATACCCGGTAAGCCTTCTTGTCCAGTTTGGCTGCCAGTGCAACTCCCACGGCTACAGAGAAGCCCTGGCCCAGCGATCCGGAAGAAATCTCCACACCTGGAAGGTCCCGCCAGTGCGGGTGCCCCTGGAACGGCCCGCCAAGCATCCGCAGTTTCATGAGCTCCTCTTCAGGGAAGTAGCCGGACACCGCCAGCGAAGTATACAGCGCGGGTGCTTTGTGGCCTGCCGACCAGATCACTCTATCCCGGTTCGACCAGAACGGATGGCGCGGATCGTGGCAGGCTACTTTCAGGTAAAGCGCCGCACAAACGTCCATGATACCAAGTGTTCCGCCTGAGTGTCCCGATCCGGCCGAGCAGAGAGATATCAGATTCAAGCCGCGCATGTAGTTGGCGAGTTCGGTCAACTCGTCGATAGAGTATTCCCGGACGATTTCATTCTTAGTCGAATCAATCAAAGGCATGCGATACCCCACACAGTCTTTGAACCGGAGACTGACGGTTCAACAGTTCTTCTTTTCGATCTGCTTTATCAATCTGGCCAGCTTCTTTCGGAGACTATCTTTGCTGCCGTTGTTCAAGATGATCCGGTCGGCACGCCTGCGAAACTCGTGATATGGAAGCTGCGCTCTCTGTCGGGCCAATGCGTCATCTTTGGAGATTCCGCGCTTCGCCAGCCGCTGTAAGCGGACCTGTTGCGAGGCGTGAACAACGAGCACATAATCCATCTCACGATCCATATCCCAGTCGAGTAACAAAGCGGCATCCACCACAATAAGATCGTACTTTTTTGTGGCCACTCTTATCTGCCGGCGCAGCTCTGCAAGAAGAAACGGATGTACCAGTTGATTCAGACTCCTCTTCGATTCTTCGCAGGCAAAAGCCAGATTGGCCAACTTCTTCCTTTTTAGCCGGCCGTTCTTATCAAGAATTTAATTTCCAAACCGCCGTGTCAGCTTCGCCCGCAGTTGTCTGGATTCGTCGACGACTTGCCTTCCAATCTCGTCGGCGTCCAATACGAACGCGCCCAGCCCGGCAAGGATTCCAGCAGT
>JAOZPL010000021.1:4363-13257 GCA_029932795.1 Candidatus Zixiibacteriota bacterium
AGCAGTGGTGGTTTTCCCGGATCCGATCTGCCCTGTTAGACCGATAAGCATGGAATGGAATTAAAGCAACAAAGGGCTCAGCGGCAAGGGAAGATAATCCAGTAGTGTATGAGGTTGAAATGTGACACGTTTCCGCCACTTACTTTGCTTCCAGCCAGTTCTCCCCCACGCCGATATCGGCCACCAGGGGCACTTTCAGTTTGACTGCCTTCTCCATACCATTGCGAACGATTTCCTCAAGGTCCTCCAGCTCTTCCTTGTGAACGTCGAATACCAGTTCATCGTGTACCTGAAGAACCATTTGCGACCGCATTTTCTGAATTCTCTTATAGATTTTCAGCATGGCTACTTTGATAATGTCGGCCGCCGTCCCCTGGATGGGCATGTTGATAGCCGTACGCTCGGCGAATTGCCTTACAGGTGCTTTCTTGTCATTGATCTCCGGCAGGTAGCGACGGCGATTGAACAGCGTGGTCACATATCCCTTTTCCCGGGCAGACTGTTTGGTGGTCTCAACATATTCCTTGATGCCGGGATATCGTTCAAAATAAGTGTCGATGAAATGCTTTGATTCTTCAACACTCAGGTTTGTCTGCTGAGAAAGACCGTAAGCAGATACGCCATAAATGACAGCGAAATTGGCCGTTTTGGCCACCCGCCGCATCTCGTCCGTTATCTCGTTAAGTTCGAGATCGTAGACCTCTGCTGCCGTGCGGCAATGTATGTCATCCCCTTCTCTGAAGGCGCTGATCAACCCCTTATCACCGGAGTAGTGGGCCAGCACCCGAAGCTCGATTTGGGAGTAATCCGCCGAGAGAAGCACGTGATCCTTATCGCGGGGCACAAACGCTCTCCTGATCTCCCGGCCTTCTTCAGTGCGGATGGGTATATTCTGAAGATTCGGGTCGGTCGATGACAGTCTTCCGGTAGCGGCGATAGTCTGGTTGAACGTGGTGTGAACACGGCCGGTAGTGGAGTTTATCAGTTTTGGAATGGTATCAACATAGGTGTTTTTCAGTTTGGTGAGCTGGCGATAATCAAGAATGAGTCCTGGAAACTCGTGTAGCTTGGCCAGTTCTTCCAGCACCCTGACATCGGTCGAGAAGCCGGTTTTCTTGGCTGTTTTCCCCTTGGTCGGGAGGTTCAACTTCTCGAACAGAATGTGAGAAAGCTGCTGCGTGGAGTTTATGTTGAATTCAGCGCCAGTGACAAAATAGATCTCCTTTCGGATTTTCTCAAGCTTACGCTCCATCCTCCTTGAGAGTCCAGCTAGGAACTTCTCATCAACCCGAATTCCCGCCTCTTCCATCGACGCCAGTATTTTAATCAGAGGTAGTTCCACCGTATAGTACAGCTTCTCCATATCATTGCGTTCGATGAGCGGTGCAAAAACCCCGCGTAGACGGAATGTATAATCGGCATCCTCGGAGGCATAGAAAGTTGCCTCATTGATGGGAACAGTGTCAAATGTCTTCTGCTTCCTGCCGCTGCCGATCAGATCAGAGATCGGTTGCATTTTGTGGTCAAAATGCTTCATCGCCAGGAAATCAAGGGAATGCTGTCGGTAGGATGGCTGCAACACGTAGGATGCAAGCATCGTGTCAAAGGAAACAGGATTGATGTCAATTCCGTAATGATGCAAGACATGAAGATCATACTTGATGTTCTGACCGATCTTCTGAACCCGGGGATTCTCCAGAATCTTTTTTAACATCTCTATTGACTCGTCAAACGGAAGATTCCCCTCCACCTCACTGCTGTGCCCAAGCGGGATATAATACCCCAGATAAGCTCGGTCAGTGAGGGAAACACCAACCAGTTCCGCTTCCAGCGGATTTTTAGATGTTGTTTCAGTATCAATAGCGAGCTCGCGTGCCGTCGAAAGTTGCTGAACAAGAGCTTTCAACTCATCGAGACTTCTGACCTGACGGTAGTCAGGCTTGCGACGCGTCGACATCTGTGGCATCAACTCGCCTGCTGCCTGGGGCATTAACTGTTTGAGCAATGTGAAGAATTCCAGTTCAAGGAACAGCTTTTTCGTTGCTCCGTAGTCGATTGAGTGTCTCGCGAGTGATTCCAGTGTAAAATCAACCGGTACAGAGCAGTCAATTGTCACCAGTTCCTTGGAGAGCCTAGCCTGATCGATACCGGCGGCGATCTTCTGGCGCGTCCCTTTTGCCTTGATTTGCTCGTAATTTGTAAGAATCTCTTGCAGCGAGCCAAACTGTTCCAACAGGGTGTCGGCAGTTTTCGGCCCAATGCCGGCCACACCGGGTATATTATCGGAGCTGTCTCCCATCAGGGCCAGCTTGTCCGTAACAAGTTCAGGGTAGACACCAAATCTCTGCTTAACGCCCTCGCGGTCAAATCTTTCCGGGCTTTCTGAGACTTTCTTCGGATTGTAGATCCGGATATTGTCTCTGACCAGTTGGAAGAAGTCCTTGTCACCGGTGACACACCAGACATCAAGCCCCTCCCCAGCCAGCTTGCTTGCCATAGTACCAATGATATCGTCAGCCTCAAAGCCGGCCATCTCGAAGCTGGGGATCCGAAGCGCCTTGACCGCTGCGTGGATACGGGGGAGCTGCTCGACCAGTTCGTCCGGCATCTTGGCACGTGTTGATTTGTACTCCGCGTACTTCCTGTGGCGGAAGGTGGGATGTTTGGTGTCAAAGACGAGGGCAAAATAATCCGGGTCCTCATCCCTGATGATTTTCAACAATGAATTGACAAAGCCAAACGTGGCGGAGGTGTTCTCTCCCCTGGAATTGATTAGCGGATTGCGCACAAAAGCGAAGTAGGCCCGATATATTAGTGCCGATCCATCAACGAGATATACCTTCTTCTTTTTTGATGTCGTCATCGATACAGCTTTCTTCTGACAATGTAACGAGCGACCGGGGTACCCACGAGCTGACTCAGTTCCTCCAGTGAAAGTCCGTTTCTGACCCGGTCCCGAATCATGCTTGAGGATATGTCAATCAAACTCGTTTCAACGTATTCTATACGCTCAGACTGATACGTCCTCTCGGCGACCATGCCGCTACCTGTTGGTCGTGATCCCACGAGAACAGGGACCTCTTTGAGAATCTCATCAGGTCGATACCAGTTGCTGATATCAGGAAGCAGGTCGGCGCCAATCAGGAAATAGAACCGACCCTGTGGGTGTTTTTCCTTCAAAGCTCTAACCGTGTTCAGTGTATAACCAGGCTGGTTCATTTCCGACTCGATAGTGCTCAGCCTGAAGGACGGATATGGCTCCAGGGCAAGCCGCACCATGACGACTCTGTCTTCGTACGAGCCCCGGCAGGTGTTCAACTTCAGGGGTGGTTTGAAAGACGGTACAAAGAGCACGCCCGTCATTTGCCTGGCTTTCAGGATATCAGAGGCAAGGGTGAGATGTCCTCGGTGGATCGGATCAAACGCCCCTCCCAGAATAGCCCAGCTACCGGTTACCTGATGAGCTGGCTTGTTCGGCTCCTGATTCATCGAGAGACATTCCCTCAATCTGCTTAAGATATTTGTTTAGCTTCTTCAGCCGTTTACTCTCTGGATACTCTCTCTTAAAAAGTTCAAACTGATCGCGTGCGAGGATGAAATCACCCTTCTCGAAAGCCATTTCAGCGTTCTTGAATGTTGACTCTTCAACGCGCCTGCTGGCTTTCTCGGACCATTCATGATTAGGGAAAACAGTCAGGAAGTTTACGAATCGCCGCCGGGCTTCGCCGTAGTTTTTCAGCTTGTATTCGACCTCGGCCACCTGAAAACCGGCTCGGGCAGCGTACTCTGTGTCCGTGAAGTCATCGACGACCTTTTGAAAGTACGTCTTCGCGGCACTCAGGGCGTTGATGCGCACATAGACCACACCGCTCTGATAGTATTTCCGGGCCAGCCTGGTCCTGGCTGTGAGGAGGTATTTTCTGCAGTCAGGGACCAGCTCGGATTCGGGGTGGTCTACAAGGAAATCCTCAAACTGCTGAATGGCAGTTACGAGATCCGTCTGATCGAGGCCATAATGTTTTGGTGTCCCCTCGAAAAAGCAGACAGCTCTCATGAACTGTGAGTGCACCGCGTAGGCGGATGAAGGATAATTCAGGATCAAGCGGTTGAACTCCACTTGCGCGAGTTGGTAGTCCTTGTTGCCGAAATACGACAACGCCAGGTAATACTGAGCCGTGTCAACAATCGCCTCACCCGGGTAACTGTATACCAGGTTCTGGAAAATCTCGATAGCTTTCAGGTATTTGCCGTCATCGTATCTCGCCTTGCCCAGTTCGAACAACTCATCGGGCGGAAGTTGACTCAGTTTCGGTGGACCGCCGCACGCGAGATATAGCAATATGCTGCCCACGAGAGCAAGCAGATAAAGGGTAAGCCGACGATGTTTTATCATACCCGGTACGTTTCCTTGAGCATTTTGTATTTCTCCATCACTTTGTTCAGGTACCGTTTTGGGAGTGGTTTATTTCGTCGCAAGAGGCTTCTCACGCGCGCTTCGCCCACGTTATACGCTACAATTGCTTTCTTCACGTCCTTAAACTTCCGTATTTGCTCAAACAGGTGCAATGTTCCCAGCTTGATGTTGGATACTGGTTCATACAGAGTTTCGGGGCCATCCCAGTTGACTCCGGCACGCGGCGCAACATCCTTGCCGACAAAAGGTACCACTTGCATCAGTCCCCCGGCACCAAAATCTGAGCGCTGTCCTCTGCGGAATGACGACTCGGTCAGAATCACCGCCAGGATGAACATGGGATCATAACGGTATTTCCTGCTCTCATTATAAATGACGTCGGTGAGTTCCAGCACCTCGTCATCGGAGAAGCCGATCCGGAAATCATCAATCGCTTTGAATATCTGCAGCTTCTCCTCCAGTTCGTTGATCCTTTTTTGCTGGAAGGTGATCTGCTTTTCCAGATCAAACTTGTTGCTGATCAGATAAACCAGCAAGCCCGACTGAAGGAGATAAATGACAACCAGCAGAAAGGCGATTGGTTTGGAGAAGAAGATACCAAGTTTTTCAAACTGTATCATGGGTTATCCCTCCAGCTTGACTCCAATCAGGTCATACTCATCAACAGCTTCAATTATGACACGGCAGAATTGACCTACCCGAAGTTCGTCACCATGGACAAAAACCTCCTGGTCAATCTCAGGGCAATCACCCCGGGTGCGTCCCCGTGCCAGACCGTTATCATCAATTACGTCAATGATAACCTCCTGTATGGAGCCGATCAAGGAGTTATTCCTGGCCAGTGCAATATCATGCTGGAGGCACATCAACTCGTCCAGCCGCCTGAATTTAACCTCTTCGGCTATCTGACCCGGCAACTGTTCGGCCGGGGTTCCCTCTTCCGGCGAGTAGATAAATGTGCCCATGCGATCAAACTGTTGGGCCCTGACAAAATCCTTCAATTCCTCGAATTGCTCCTCGGTTTCACCGGGAAAACCTGTTATAAACACAGTTCTGATTGTGCCGTTTGGAGATCTGGAGCGTATGAGTTTCAGGAGTCGTTCAATAGCAGATCGGTCGGATCGGCGACCCATTGCGGACAAGATCTCGCTGTTGCAATGCTGCAAGGGCAGGTCAAAGTAATCGAGTGACTTGTTGTCTGCAGAGAGATAGTCTATCAGTTCTGTGGTTAACATGGAGGGATACAGGTACATAAGGCGCAACCATTTCACTCCCTCAACTCTGTCCAGTTCCTTCAAGAGTGTGACCACATTGGGATGCTCGGGGAGGTCATGCCCCCAGAGAGTTGCTTCCTGTGAAACCAGGATCAGTTCTTTCTTGCCCTTCGCGGCCAAGAATTCTGCTTCTTTGAGAATCGAATCAAGGGGACGAGATCGGAATCTGCCCCGGATAGCAGGAATGGCACAGAACGAGCAGACCCGGTTGCAACCATCTGAAATCTTAAGGTACGCATACGGGTACTCATCGGTGATTAATCGGTCGTTCCAGTCCAGGTAACTTAGTTTGTGTGATTCCACTTTGATCACTCTCTGGAGTTGGCTGGAGCGGCCTACCGCATCGGCAATTGAGTCGAGCGTACCAAGTCCGAAAGCACCATCGATTTCAGGCATCCTTTGAAGCAGTTCATCACCGTATCGCTGGGCAAGGCAACCACTAACATACAATGTCTTGAGATTGCCGGTTTTTTTGAGTTGACCCATCTGGAGGATTTCACCAATCGACTCCTCCTTGGCCGGCAGAATGAAGCCGCAGGTGTTGACGATAACCGATTCCGCTTCTTCCGGTTGTTTCACAGGCTCGTGGCCATCCGCAATCAAGCGAGCGGATATATAATCCGCATCCACATCGTTCTTTGGACAGCCGAGTCTGTGGACAAAAAACTTCACCTCAATCCAGCCGAATACTCTCTACCGAATCCGGATATGCCGGGACAAATGCGGAATCATCACAGGTAGTATCAATTTTCTGCTCAAGAAACCGTATTCGGTTGAGTTCCTCGTTTACGTCATAATATTCAATCTGCTCAATCAACAGCGTGTCGATCCGGAGAGTAATGATCATCGAATCGGGAACGGATGCCTCCTGGTGGGTTCGTTTCACCAGCCGGTAACATTGGCCGGGTGTGATGGTGTAAGTCTTATATAGTTTATCAAGACGAGTTATGAACAGAACCTCGTCGCCAATAGCGTCCTGTGGTTTGATATGCTCAATCGTTACCTGGTTGTTTTCCTCTGAATAGCTGAAGAGATACTCGAGGTCATAGAGATACTGGTCTCCCCCGAGATTGACCAGATAGCGGCCATCGGCAGCAATGATCACCTCCCCGGCTACCGTGTCCCTCCGGTCAAATATATCCGATTCGATTATGCTCAGAAACTTCAGATAGACGCAGCCCGCATGTGAAAGACTATTCCTGATCTTTTCAAAGTGGTCAGTCGAGTAACACTCGCTCGCAGCTGTGAGCAGGAAAAACCCAACCAACAGCGCTACAATTATATTCATACTTCTATTATACGTGATAAGCCGATGGTTGTTTATCGGGTATTGTCTGACGTCTGGCTTGCTTTGGTGGCAAACATCGTTTCAAGATAAGCCTGATCTACCATGACCTCCCTGGCCTTGGAACCGTCAAAGGGCGAGACAATCCCTGCTGCTTCAAGTTTGTCGATCAATCTGGCGGCCCGCTGGTAACCGATTCCGAGCCGGCGCTGAAGCAGAGACACCGACCCCTGCTTGTGGCGGATAACAACCTCACAGGCTTCCCTGAAAAGCGGATCGCCAAAATCCACCTCCGTCTCGCTGGTTTCACCTGTTCCCTGAGAAATGTTTTCGAGAGTCAGTGTCGACAGTCCTTGATCCTTGAGAAACCCAACCAGTCTTTCGGTCTCCTTATTCGAGATATAGGCTCCATGAATGCGTATTGGTTCCGGTTGGCCCGTTGTCAAGAAAAGCATATCCCCATTGCCCAGCAGTTTCTCAGCGCCGTTGCCGTCGATGATTGTTCGTGAATCAACTTTGGAGGAGACCTGAAAGGCAATCCTGGCCGGGAAATTCGCTTTTATCAGGCCGGTGATAACGTCCACGGATGGTCGCTGTGTGGCCAGGATAAGATGTATTCCTACCGCTCGGGCCATCTGCGCCAGTCGGGTTATCAGGAGTTCCGTTTTTGACGAAGTTGCGGACATCATCAAGTCGGCCAGCTCGTCCACAAAAACGATAATATAGGGCAGTTTCTCTTCCTCGTTCGCCTGCCTGGTGTTGAAGTCCTCGATGTTTCTAACACCAGCGGCAGCCAGCTTCCGGTATCGGTTTTCCATTTCAACTACCGTATCGGTCAGAACCTTTTCTGCTCGCCTGGGATTAACCACCACCGGCCGACCGAGTTGTGGGATTCCGGAATAGGTTGTAAGCTCGAGCATTTTGGGATCAATGAATATAAACCGGATTTGCAATGGATGCAGGCGATAGATCAGCGATGTAATCAGTATATTGATACACACTGATTTGCCTGAACCGGTGGCCCCGGCGATCAGAAGATGCGGCATCCGGGCCAGGTCTGTCACGTATGGTTTGCCGGATGTCGTTTTTCCCATGGCCAGAGGGAGAGTGAGTCGATGGTCACTGAACTCGTCGGATTGCAGAATGTCACGGAGGTATACCACCTGCGGATTCCGATTGGGAATCTCGATACCGACGGCCGCTTTACCAGGAATCGGTGCAATAATTCTGATCCGCCGTGCCTTGAGAGCCAACGCCAGATCATCCGCGAGACCGACAATTCGGTTGACTTTGATACCAGGTGCCGGTTTGAACTCGTACCGGGTGATTACCGGTCCCGGATGCTTCTCTATACCGCCTTCGATATGTACTTCAAACGTTTCAAGTGTTTCTTTAAGCATGCGGGCCGTATGCGCTAGTTCGTCAGGAGTTACGGCTGTAGCGGCGGTCGGGTTTTCGTCTAGCAGGTCAATTGTGGGATAGACATAATCAAACGCTTTTACCTGGACCGGTTCGGCTTTCTTTTTTATAACCTCCCTGCGACTGGCAGATCTGCGTTTTGCTTTTGTCTCGCCAATCTCCTGTTCGTCCAAGGCATCCTGTCCGGTTGCAGCTTCAACCTCATACTCGTCATTGGCAGCAACATCGTCAGCGGGAGAGTTCTCCTCTTCTCCCTGTAGCCATCGTAACGCAAGTAATCGGCCGCCTTTCTCTTTAACGGCGGAATAGGCACGCAACATCAGCTGACCGCCGGGCAGGTGCAGTCGTATAGACAGCAACGGCGTGATTGAAGTATACATGAGCAGGAGAATCAGGATCGCTCCAACCAGAACCAGGTAAGAACCAAGTTCACCAACAACGGTTATCGAGAACCGGGTTAGTATATCGGCAACGTAACCGCCGACGATCCCTGTCTCGTGGA
>JAOZPL010000269.1:0-2794 GCA_029932795.1 Candidatus Zixiibacteriota bacterium
TAGGCGGACGGTTCAGGAACTGCACGCCCATCTGGATGAGACGGTGGCGGCTCTGGCTACAACTATTGCTGATCAAGCCGCCGGCTATATTATCAATCACCGTAGCGATGTCGAGTTTGATCGGCTTATTGTCAGCTACAAAGCATCAAATCCTTTTCTCGAACTTATTGTTCTGACCGACTCAGCCAACATGGTTGTAGCCCACTCCGCTGATATTCACAGCATTCGCAAACCGTACCTGTTGCCTTCCTATGTCCCCCCCGGAGGTCCGGGAGAGCCGAGACGGATTCAGACGGCGGATGAGACGCTCAGTTACCTGATGCTGCCCATCAAGGCGGGTGAACATCGGCTGGGAACTGTTCACGTGGTCTATTCCTCGGCGGCAATCTACTCGAAGCTGGCGGCAGCGCGGCGGAAGATTCTGCTTCTGACGGCAAGCCTTCTTCTGATCGGTGTTCTGGGGATATACCTGCTGTCCAGTTACTTCGTGAAGCCGATTGTTAAGATTACTCAACGCGTGCGCCGGTTCAGTTCCGGTGACCTGGAAAGCGAACTACCGTTGGAAGGCGCCGATGAATTCTTTGAAATATCCAGTGCCCTGAACGATATGATGACCCGGTTGAGTCGCGACAGGAAGAACGTCATCGCGCGGGAAAAAATGGCCAAGGAGATTGAGGTTGCCTCTCAGATACAGAAAACGCTCCTGCCCGGTGACCTCCCCCGTCTCCCCGGCCTGGAAGTGGACGGGTTTTACCGGGCGGCCTCCATGATCGGCGGGGACCTGTATGACGTGTTTGAGATCGATGATACCCGTTACTGCCTGGTGGTGGCTGATGTTTCAGGCAAGGGGGTGCCGGCCTCACTGGTCATGTCCATGCTTCGCACCGTTATCCAGATTTACGCAAAGAACTCGGTGTCAGCCAAGGCGACCTTGCTGTCCGTTCACGAATATCTGTCTAAGAACATTCCGCCGGGAATGTTTGTCACTGTTCTGCTGGGGATCTTTGACTCGACAGCAGGCAGGTTCAGTTTTGTATCGGCAGGGCACAACCCGATGTTGCTTTTCAGGGCTGACACCCGGCAGTTGACAAAGTTGAATCCATCGGGGATGCCGCTCGGCGTGCCGGTTACGCTGGGTGGTACGTTTGCTGAGAGCCTTGAGGAAGTGGAGCTTGCTCTCCAGCCGGGGGATGTTATTCTCATGTATACAGACGGTATTACAGAGGCGACCAACCGGGAAGGACAGCACTATGGGCCGGAGAGGTTGGTTGATTTTATCCAGAAGCAGCTTCGGACAGGGCACTATTCCTCAGTGTCAGATATCACGAAAGAGATTGTCAATGAGATCGAGAGTTTCTCAGGGTTCACCGAGCAGAACGACGATATCACCTTTATTGTGGCCCGCACCATCGCCAGAACTGAGGCACAGGTATCGGTCAAGTCGTCAGTGACGGGCACAGTCGATGTCGAGAGTGTCAGGGATACTCACAGTTGATTCAGGGCACAGTCAGTTTTTACTTGCGGCTCCGATGGTGGCATAACATATAGGGTTTTGAACTGATTCTTGCGTCAGGCGGATTTTGTATATGGGAAACATCAATATCTCGTTGTCGGAAAGCGCACATGACCAGGCTGTCTCTGAGGTACGGGTCGATGGTGTTATTGATACGTTGACAGCGGGCGAACTTGAAGAAGTATTCGATTCCCTGCTTAAGAGGAAACGATGTAACGTGGTTGTTGATCTGGCGGGGGTAGATTACATTTCTTCGGCCGGGTGGGGGATATTCATCTCGCATATTAAGGACGTTCGTACCCAGGGCGGCGACATCAAACTGGCCAGCATGATACCTGACGTGTACGAGATTTTCGAACTGCTGGAATTCAACAACGTCCTTCAGACCTTCGGGTCGGTGGATGAAGCTATTGACAGCTTTGGCGTCTCCCCGACATCTTCTGACGAAAAAAAAAAGAGATCGTAGTAACTCGTCACACCGCCATTGAGAAGTCTGACTTCACCGGGCATCGGGGGAGGCTTGACGAGAGTGAACAACCGGTTGTCAATGATGCCTCGGAGAATGAGGATCTTGCCGTGGCGATATGCCGGATCGTGCGTCGGGATCCGTTTGCTTCAATTGGTGAGATTCGCCGCAATATCAACTCCCGGAATGCTGATACCAAGGTGAGCTGGTGGCGCGTTGTGGACATCCTGCGCAAGAAGCATTTATTGCGCAGGAGTTCGCGATTCAGGTACGCTTGGGATCGCTCCTGAAGGGCGGTTTTAAGTTGACAGATCACCGTAATTTGTTATATTTCAATAGAATATAGTTGTGTGACGGGATCGCGCTCCTATGACAGTACAGACCGTATTGACAGCCCTGCTAGTTGTGCTGGTCATTGTCCTGACGTACTTACTCATCACCAGAATCCGGGCTGAAAAAAGAAGAACAGCGGCCATCAGCCGGATGAATCTGGCCGATTTTGCCGAGTTGCTGAGGTCCAATTATCTTGATGGTACGATCCAGACGGTGGCGGGAAAGGTGTCCGATCTACTGCAGACAACATTTGGCTGCCG
Source organism: Candidatus Zixiibacteriota bacterium (assembly GCA_029932795.1). Classification (GTDB taxonomy): domain Bacteria; phylum Zixibacteria; class MSB-5A5; order GN15; family FEB-12; genus JAOZPL01. The sequence continues at coordinate 2,573 of JAOZPL010000269.1, forward strand.
TCGACTCATCTTCCTGAGGAAGCAGCGCGGTTCCCTGGAGTTGAACTATTACTATGGCATTCGGGCGTTCAATCGCCGTGATTTTCGGCTGAGATTTTCCCGGGAGCTGGCCGGTCGTTTCTACGAGGACTTTTTGCCTCGCCCCAAAAGTAATCTGGAGAGTAATATACCTGAGCATTTACGGGAAAAACTGTATCAACAAGGGTTTGACCTCTTTTTCCC
>JAOZPL010000269.1:2804-3524 GCA_029932795.1 Candidatus Zixiibacteriota bacterium
CCCGATCTTCTGGCGTGACAATCTGTACGGGGTTTATTTTATCAGGAGCAGCATCGAAACCAAGGCAGCCGCCTTCAACATGCTGGTCGCTGCGGTGGCTCAGTCGCTCTCGGCTGCATATCATATAAAGTGGCATGAATCAAAGTTGGAACGAATGCGGCAACGATTGGGGAAAAAGGCGACAACCGGGTGGCCGGTAGGTGAACAGCATGTGCCTGCGAGGTTTCTTCGGTTGGTGCGTCACCACAATTCCGAGACAATGATACGAGAGATTTTCGATGCTATCCGACACGAACTCGATCTGTCCAGGGCCGTGTTGTTGTATGAAGGCAAAGATAAAAACGAACCATTGAGGTTGGTCTGCAGTGACAACGTAAACAAGTTGGAATTGCCTGAGCGATCAACGTTCGAGCAGTTGCTTGAAGTGCTGACACATCGCGGTTGGGCTAATGTTGTCCGGCTGAATGAAAACAAGCAGGAACCGGCCGGTGGCGCTGAGTTGTTCCGGAATGCAGGGCTGGAATACCTGGCTGCGTTTCCGCTGTCAGATAACCGGGCCGGCCTCTTCGCCTGGGGGAATTGCCCGATACCGGCGGAGGTTGCTGATCGCCTGCGGCTCTTTCATGCGCCCGTTTCGGAGTTGATCAACAATGCCGAATTGTTCGAAAAAGCTGAGGAGATGTCCTACACCGATAACCTGACCGGATTGGCCAACCGGCT
>JAOZPL010000022.1:0-637 GCA_029932795.1 Candidatus Zixiibacteriota bacterium
CAAGAGAGGCACAATGAGTAACTTATCGGTGTCCAGGCTTCACAGCTTTTCCGGAGAGCACGTTCATGGCAGCTTATTGAGATTCTGTTTAATTGGCTCCCAGAAGAGAAACGGGAAGAGATACTGCAACATCTAAAATCAGACGGAGGGCAAAGTGAAGGTGCCAGTAGTTCTCACAATAGGATTGTTGCTGCTGTTAATCACCATAGCGTCAGCAGATCAGATAGCAATAACGGAGGACGGCAAAAAAGTCCTGCTGAAAGACGACGGAACGTGGAAGTATCTTGAGAAATCTGAAGCTCCAAAGAAACAATCTCCGCTTGAATTCAGAGCCATAAAAACCGAGCAAGTGGGCGATATGGTTATTGTTCAGGTGAAGGTGACGAATACAAGCGGACGTCATATCAAAAGCTGCGAAGTGACTTGTGTGATACTGGACGAGAAGGAACGAGAACTTGGATTCGATAAACATTATGCAGTCAAGGTGACTGAAGGAGGTCTGCCACCGGAAGCATCAAACTATCAGCAATTCTTTTTCAATGCCGTTAAGGCATCGGATATTAGGTATTTTCAATACAGCTATCGTGGGCTTGAGTATAAATGAATCCGTGATGCGCCCCACTCCCATAATATACGA
>JAOZPL010000022.1:647-13087 GCA_029932795.1 Candidatus Zixiibacteriota bacterium
GCCGGTAATGCGGCACCGCGTGAAATCCCAGAACGATCACCATAGTGACGCAGCTAGTACTAGTTTCGGTTCAGGCTGGTGATAGGATAGAGCTCTCAGTACAACCGCTCCCTCTTAGCCAGAAATGCGTACAGCGCTTTGTCGAAGGGCATGGCGGTGTCGATGGCGTGGTAGTCGATGTTTGACTGGCGGCAGGCCGACGCGATCTCGTCCGCGAACGCCTGCACCTGCCGGGCGTAGTCTTTCTTTATCTGGTACGGCAGAGTGGTCAGTTCCTCGCCGGTTTCCATGTCCCTGAACGCAGCCTCAGCACCAAAGGCGAAATCCCTCTCGCGCGGGTCCAGAATGTGAAAGACAATCACCTGATGCTGGTTGTAGCGGAAATGCTTCAGCCCCGCAATAATATCCTCCGGCTTGTCCAGAAGATCAGACAGGACAATGACAAGCCCGCGACGCTTGATCCGCTCCGCCATCTCGTGCAGCGTGACAGCGATATCGGTCGTGTCCGACGGCGTCTGATTAGCGATCTCAGTTAAAAGCACGTGCAGATGACCTGATTTGGAACGCGCCGGAATATACTTGCGAATCTTTTCATCGAACGTCACCAGCCCCACGGCGTCACGTTGACGCAGCATCATGTATGACAACGCTCCGCACAGCAGCCCGGCATAATCCAGCTTGGCTACCCGCTTGCCGGAGCGGTAAGCCATCGAAGCCGAGCAGTCCAGCAGCAGATACGCTTTAAGATTTGTTTCCTCTTCGTATTCCTTGATGTAGTAACGATCGGTTTTGGCATACACCTTCCAGTCGATATCGCGGATATTATCACCGGGCATATACTGGCGGTGCTCGGCGAACTCGACAGAAAAGCCGTGGTACGGCGATTTGTGCAGCCCGGCAATGAATCCCTTGACCACCATGCGGGCCCGGAGCTCCATCCCCTTGAGCTTGGAGACAATGTCAGGCTCTAAATATTTTCGATAGTCAGTCGGCATTATCGCGCAGTTACTTCCTTTGCCGGAGTGAAAGAGGCAGTGAGCAACCGTCACCCCACAAGGGTCAACAGTGTTTTGTTTTTCAGTTCAAAAGCCGTGTCAACACCCGCGAATCCGTGTTTCACCAGATGGGCGTTGATGAAGGTTCTGTTTTTCAGGTACAGGTACACGAGCAGGTTGTGATGCTCGTCGTACTTTGTATTGTCATATTTCATGTAGATCTGCTTCCCTCTCACCTTTTCATTCAGAAAGGCCACGGCTTCGGTTTCCCGCTCTTTGACAGCCGACAGCCCGAGCAGCCTGATAACCTGACCGGTGTCGAGCTTGAACTCCACAGGGGACAGAACCTCACTCACTTTGTAATAGGTTTCTTCACGCTTTGTCTTGCTGTTGATTCTGGATCCAAAGGTAGCCTTCCTTGGATCAATCTTTTTGTCAAATCGAAGCGGGTCCGTAAACTGGTATGGCAGGATTTCGAGCGCCTTGTCCGACGGACGCGATTCATCGACGCCGTAAGTGATATTTGCTGACTCGAAAAGATCAGCCTCTTTCTCTAACTTCGCCTTTATGACGCTTTCGTTATGCCGGTTTATTTCATAGCCCACGGAGTTCCTCTCACAATTGATCGCTGCCAGAATCGTGGTGCCGCTTCCGAGGAAGGGGTCGAGAATCGTTTCACCCACAAAACTGAACATCCGAATGAGACGTCGCGGCAACTCCTCGGGGAACATGGCCAGATGACCGGACTGCTTTTCGCCGGGGAATGTCCAGTGACCGTTGAAGTAGCTGTTCCATTCTTCCTTTGTCAGCGCTGACTTCTTCTTAACGGACGCGGCGATCTTGGGCGGCGTACCATGCTTCTTGAACAACAGAATAAACTCGTAGTCAATCTTGACAATGCCGTTTCTGGGATACGGGAAGGAACCCATGACAGTGGCGCCGCCGGTCGTGTTGCAGGTTGTAACCTTCTGCCAGATGATGGAACCCATGAAGTCAAAGCCAATTGTCTCACAGAACCTGATGATCTCCGTGCGAATGGGAATGACTTTGTAACGACCATAATAGACTGACCGGGCAAACTGGTCCCCGATGTTTACACATAGTCGGCACCCATCATGTAAAACACGGTGGCATTCCTGCCAGACGAGGTTCAGATTGTTGATATATTCCTCGTAAGAATCGTGAAAACCAATCTGGTTGTCGTCGCCGTAGTCTTTGAGTTGCCAGTATGGCGGTGATGTAACAATGAGATGTATGCTCCCCTCATCAACAAGATACATACTCCGTGCGTCGCCAAACAGTATCCGATGGTCAGTTTTCACCGATTACTACTCCGTGACCGCATCCAGAATCCGCCGGATAATTTCCATCGTGTCCACACCATCCGCCTCGGCGTTGAACGACGTGACAACACGATGCCGCATCACCGGGTAGGCGGCGAAACGAATATCTTCCGGCCCCGGGGTCGGGCGTCCGTCCAGAATCGCCCTGGTTTTGGCGGCTAGGATCAAATACTGCGAGGCGCGGGGTCCGGCACCCCAGTTGACCCAGTTCTTGATAAACTCGGCAGCGTCCTTTTCAACGGGGCGGGTGGCCCGAACAAGTCTGACCGCATATTCAACCAGGTGATCAGAGACAGGGACGCGTCGCACGAGTTGCTGGAACTGGATTATATCCGCCGCCGAGAGGACTCTCTGCAGTTCATACGTCTGCACAGCGGTGGTGGTCCTGACAATCTCCCGTTCTTCTTTCTCCGCAGGATAGTCCACGTGGACATCGAACATAAACCGGTCGAGTTGTGCCTCCGGCAACGGGTAGGTGCCTTCCTGTTCAATCGGGTTCTGCGTGGCCAGCACAAAGAACGGTTCATCCAGCTTGTAGGTTTCTCCGGCAGCGGTCACTTCGTGTTCCTGCATCGCCTGTAGAAGAGCCGCCTGCGTTTTCGGCGGAGTACGGTTGATCTCATCGGCTAGGATGATATTGGCGAAAACCGGACCCTTGACAAACCGGAATCCCCGCTTGCCGGTCGCATGGTCTTCTTCGATAAGCTCAGTGCCGGTGATGTCGGAAGGCATCAGGTCGGGTGTGAACTGGATACGGTTGAAGCGAAGATTCAGCACACTTGCCACAGTTGATATGAGCAGCGTTTTAGCCAGACCGGGGACACCGACAAGCAGACAATGACCGGAAGAAAGCAACGCGATGAGAAGTTGTTCAATAACCTTTTGCTGGCCGATTATGACCTTGGATATTTCCCTTCTTATCTGTTCATAGGCGGCATGCAGATTTTCAACTGCGGTTAGATCAGATTTCAACTCGCGGGATGACATGAGGTTCCTCCAGAAAGTGGTTTTGCGTAGTTGACAGGGGTTAACGCATATCAGCTTATACTCGGATTCCGCCCGATAGTTACTGATAAGGCATCATATGGCTGCCACATATCGAAGAAGGGTCTCCGCTACCAGCGTCATTGCACTGGAGCTTTGTCCACAGTTAGTATCTGGACAGATCTGGCATAGAGAAGGCCGGTACCCCGGCTCTAACTTCCTATGATGCATACTGTTAACACTTCTTTGGTTTAACCCGGAACTTGACATCAATTCTTTAACTTCCAGTCTGACAAAAGCTTAGGAAAACCGATATAGTGTGGATAAACTGGCAGATTTGTTTAGCTTTCGAGTTGAGTAATTAAGTGCGCCACAATACGTTAAGACATATCCACAATTACGTATGTTTTTCCACACCTATAACAAAAATGTGGATCAGTCGATATCTTCACTGTTGCCAGCCATAACCTCCTGTTCTTGAGGTTCCTTGGGGAGTAAACCAAGATCGGGTTGAGTCTCCTTCATGCTACAGGAACCTGTGAAAATAGCTCCCTGTTCAATCACCAGCGACTTGGTTCTGATATCACCCTCCATTTCGCACTTGGACTGAAGCTCTATCTTCTCAGCCGTTAGAACATTACCGGTCATGTGTCCGGCAATGATCGCAGTTCCGGCCTGGATGTCGGCTTCAACATGACCGGTCGCTCCAACCGTCACGCAATCCGAGCAGATTATTGTCCCTTTAACCGTACCATCGACCCGGAGCGCACCCTTGATGTCAAGGGTACCGGTGATGACGGTATCTTTTCCGATAATAGTGTTCATATGAAGGTCTACCTCGTTGCTGTTAGTTTTTTTTGTCATACAGGTTTGCCAGCGGGTTTAAGGGTTTATCGTTTACTCTGATTTCATAGTGCAGATGCGGTGCGGTGGACTTACCGCTATTTCCCGACAGCGCAATCCGGGTACCAACCAGTACTTTCTGACCCGGCTGCACAAGGATCTTGTCGTTGTGGCCGTATATTGTGACAACGCTGTCATTGTGCTGCAAGACTACCATATATCCGTAAGTTGAATCATAGCCGGTATACACAACAGTACCCGAGCCGGTGGCCAGAACCGGCTGGCCGATGGCGCAGGCGATATCAATCCCCGGATGATAACGATCCTGATCCTCGATCTCAAACTCTTGTGTAATAAATCCCTGCATCGGCAACCCCTCGGGCAATGTCCAGTCCCGGGACGATGAACGGGCTATGATTGCCATACCGGTTGTGTCCAGACTGGCAAAAAGAGTGGAATCGTCCGGAAACTCCGGGAATTCGTAATCTACTCCCGCCAGACTGGCCAGGCGTCTGACTACTTCGCGAGCCTGTTTGAGGTTGTCCTCAAGCAGATCCACCTTGTAACGGTATCGACGCAGGGCGTTGTTTTCTTCAATGAGTTGTTCGGTCATCATGGCTTGGGTGAGTACCTTACTATAAAATGAAAAGAACAGGATAATTCCGATCAGGATAAGAGCTATCGAGACAAGGATTGTCCTCAGTAGCCACTGCCGTATGCGCCAGCCGCGACGACTCTCCGTGCCGTCGGGGACCAGCATCACCGTCACGTATTTCTTCTCGCCCATCAGTATCAGCCAATTCTGCGAAACAGTTCCCACAGGCGACCAAGGTCATCGTCACCATAGTACTCGATCTCTACTCGGCCTTTCTTCAGACCGGGAATGATTCTGACGGATGTCCCCAGAAGTTGCTTGAGTTGTGATTCCATTTCGCCTATAACCGGGCTCGTCCTCTTGGGTACAAGGCGTCGTCTTCTGGCTCTGCTTGCGCGACGCTCCACCTCGCGTACCGATAGCGAGTCGGTTACTATCTGTGTAGCCAACTCAATCATTTTTGCTTCGGTGTCCATTGCGAGAATGGCGCGTGCATGTCCCTCGGTGAGTTTCCCCTCACGGATCATCTGCTGGATATGGACCGGCAGTGAGAGCAGGCGCAACTGATTGGCAATCGCCGTGCGACTCTTGCCCAGATGACCGGCGAGATCGCTCTGTGTGAGCCCGCATTCTTCAATCAGCCGACGGTACGCCTGGGCTGCTTCAATCGGATTGAGATCCTGCCGATGTATGTTTTCCACCAAAGCCAGCTCAAGCATGCGGACATCATCAACTTCATCCATCACCACAACCGGCACTTCGGTCATCTGGGCCAGTCGGGCAGCGCGATAGCGTCGTTCCCCGACGATGATGACATACCCGGAAGTGTCTTTCTTGACGACCAGAGGTTGAATGATCCCATTGGTTCTGAAAGACTCAGCCAGCTTTTCGAGGCCTTCGGAATCGAAATCATGGCGGGGCTGCATAGGATTGGGTGCGATATCATCAACCGCTATCATCCTGTGACGTACTTGGTCAATCCCACTCTCCTCGTTGCTGGGAATCAATGCACCAAGCCCTTTGCCCAGTACAACCTTGCTCATGACGTCATCACCTCCTTAGTAAGAGCCATATAGTTTTCCGCGCCCGTTGACAGGATGTCATATAGAATGATAGGCTTGCCGAATGAGGGCGCTTCAGAAAGACGCACGTTGCGGGAAATCACAGTGTCGTAAACCCGATTGTTGAAATGCTTTCGTACTTCCTCGGATACTTGCTTGGAAAGGTTCAACCGGCCATCGTACATCGTCAATAGTACACCCTCGATCCTCAAAGTGGGATTCAGGTGTTTCTGGACCAGCTTAATAGTGTTCATCAACTGCCCCAGTCCTTCCATGGCGTAGTATTCGCATTGGATGGGTATGATCACTGAATCTGCAGCGGTGAGAGTGTTAATAGTCAGCAGACCGAGCGATGGAGGAGAGTCAATAATGATATATTCGTATTCCCCGAGGATACTCGCCAGTGCCGATTTGAGCAGCGTTTCACGTGAAAACATGCCGACCATCTCGACTTCAGCCCCGACCAGGGAGATGGCGGACGGCACGATATTGAGATACTGCAGGTCGGTCGTCTGGACAACTTCGGAGGCTGTGCATTTGCCGATCAGGATATCATAGATTGACATATCTATGTTATCCTTTTCGAGCCCCATACCGCTGGTAGTGTTGGCTTGGGGATCCATATCCACCAGCAGTGTTTTTTGTTCGGCTGCGGCCAGGCAGGAACTGAGATTAACCGCGGTGGTGGTTTTACCCACGCCACCTTTTTGGTTGGCGATAGCTATGATCTTATTCAACGATGTTTCCCTGTTGTATCAACTTAGTGCTCTACATTACAATAGGGAGTCTATTCGATCAACAAAAAACACAGATGAGTATGATCATTGTCGCTCAAAGAGCGTGAAGCTTTTTGTTGCATCGCCGGATTCGGTTGAAAACAAGTAAGATACAGAGGAGGCAGAGCTGCACTCCAATCCCGATGAGGAATAGTATACCAGGACTCCGGTTGGCTCCAGGAACGCCAGTATTCTCTCAAGGAGGGGTTGTGTCAGCTTAACGTAACGAAGCGTGGCTAGATTGAACCGTGATGAGAATGTCAATTCTTCCAATGTTTCCGGGAGGACTGTGGCCTTCAGGTTCAGAGCTTTGACAATCCTTCCCAAGGCGGCCGCTTTTTTGCGCGTTCTCTCCAGCAGGCAGGTGTCACCGTTGATCTGCGCGGACAGGAGAATAGGGATCGCCGGTAAACCGCCACCGGAGCCAATATCTAGGTAGCTCTTGAAACGCCTGCCCATAACAGCCAGCGGCAGGAGTGATTCTGCCGCGAGACGATTGAAATCTTCACGCGATGTTTCACGTGAAACAAGGTTGACACGGGCGTTTTCCCGCATCAGGCAATCGAAATATCTGTCTAGCATTCCGGAGGGATCGAACTGCCTGAGAATAGACGACACGTCAAATGATATGGTTTCCGTCCTCGCTGTCATGATCTGAGTGCTTTGTACTTTCGAAGATGTACAGAGAGAACAGCCACGTCACCGGGCGTAACCCCTTCAATTCGTCCGGCCTGCCCCAGTGAACGCGGACGAAAGCGGGTGAATTTCTCTTTGGCCTCCCGTTTCAGGCCGGTCAACGATCTGTAGTCGAAACTATCGGGGACAGACTCTGCTTCCGATTTCCGGAACTTCTCAATTTCCCGTTCCTGTTTATCAATATAACCCTGGTAGCGGATACGTATGGCTGCCCGCTCCAGAATCTCACGATCATTGGAAAAACGGCCATTGTGAGCAGCCAGGAGTGGCAGGATTTCCCGGACGCCGATCCCCGGTTGCTTCAGTAAATCAGCAAGTGTTATTGTCCCCCGTTTTTTGAACCTGTGCTTGATTTCTTGGAGATCGGATATTCTGACCCGCGTTTCATCAAGCAGAGCAATTTCCTTCTGCGTCTCTGCTTGCAATCTGTAAAACCGGTCAAAAGATTCTTTGTTGATAAGTCCCAGCCTGACGGCGTGACCAAACAGCCGGTCACGGGCGTTGTCTTCTCGTAGTGCCAGCCGGTACTCAGCCCGGGAGGTGAACATCCGGTATGGCTCAGTAGTGGACCTGGTAACGAGGTCATCGATCATAACACCAGTGTATGCTTCGGAGCGGTCCAGTACGAATGGCTCTTCCTTATTAATGTATAGAACGGCGTTGATACCAGCCATAAGTCCTTGTGCACCAGCTTCTTCGTACCCTGATGTCCCGTTTATCTGGCCGGCGAAAAAGAGACCCCGAAGTCGTCGAGTTTCGAGAGATGGCCCAACCTGATAGGCGGGGCAGTAATCGTACTCGATTGCATACCCCAGTTTCGTGAGCTCTACTTCCTCCAACCCGATCACCGTCCGGATAGCTGCCTTCTGGACTTCCTCCGGAAGCCCGGTTGCAAAACCGTTGGGATAGATCTCATTGGTGCCGTTTCCTTCCGGCTCGAGAAATATCTGGTGCCGCGGCTTATCGGCGAACCGGTAGAACTTGTCCTCAATCGAAGGGCAGTACCTGGGGCCGGTAGATTTGATCTGGCCGGAAAAGATGGGTGAGCGATGGAAGTTCTCCGAGATGATCTCCTTTGTTCTTGACGAAGTGCAGGTCAAATGGCAAGGGGTCTGGTCGAACTCCCGCCCTGGTGAGCTATGGGAAAAGAACGGAATCGGTACCTCTCCGAGCTGTACCTCACACCGGGACCAGTCGATCGTTTCGCCATTCAGTCGGGGCGGGGTGCCGGTTTTGAGCCGGCCGAGTTCAAAACCAAGGCTTCGCAAGGAATCAGAGAGTTTGTAGGCTGCCGGTTCGCCCATGCGACCGGCTTTTGTTTTCTTGGCGCCGATATGAATCAATCCCCCAAGAAATGTGCCGGTGGCCACAACGACCGCCCGGCTGGAGATGATTTTTCCCTTTTCAGTGCGGATTCCGGCAACGCGATCATTTTCGGTCAGGATTTCCCCTCCCAGGGCCTCGATCACATCCAGATTCTTCTGCCTCGAACAGAATTCTGCAATGTAGTCGGTGTAGGCGATACGATCGGCCTGAGCGCGGGTTGACCAGACAGCCGGGCCGCGTGAGAGGTTCAGTCGTCGAAACTGAATTCCGGTCGCATCTATCGCCTGCGCCATCAGCCCGCCGAGGGCATCGATCTCCTTGACAAGCTGCGATTTGCCGATTCCACCAATAGCCGGATTGCAGGACATCAGAGCCAGCTTCCCGGCATCCATCGTGACAATGGCTGCACTTCTTCCCATTCTCACTACGGCTAGGGCAGCCTCTACCCCGGCATGGCCGCCGCCAACAACAATTATGTCATAATCGGATAAGTTCAATCGTGGTCTGTTTGCTTTATACGTTTTAGCTGCCTGCTCCATCATTCAAGCCGACAAAGAATAACCAGTGTTTTCACGTGAAACAAGTTACAGTATATAAAACATTATCTGATATGTATAAGACATTTGATCGAAATAGGTTTACTTACCTACACAAAATCGGGAGAAGATTTTACCGAGCACTTCTTCTGTATAGATCCTGCCGGTGATCTCATCGAGAGCCGAGATAGCCTGCCTGAGATCAAAAGCAGCCAGTTCCAGAGATTCGCTGTAAGCCACTTTGGTTCGGGCCTGTTTGAGGTTTCTCAGAGCCATATGTAGCTTTTGTTTATGTCTGAGGGAGGTTACTACCAAACCGGAGGTTATATCAGGCATATTAGCTTCGATCCGACGGACCAGTTCCTTTTTGAGAAGACCGATTCCCCTGCCAGTGGTACACGAGAGGGGCATGACACCCTCAATATTAATCTTGAATTGCTTCCGGTTTTTCAGTAAGAGATCTATCTTATTGCCTACCAACAAGATTGGACACTTCGGCAGGGCAGGCAGGTCCTTTTGCAGATTGACCCGGTAGTTTTTTCTCGACAAATCAATCATCCATACCAGAAGATCAGAATCCCGTATAAGGCGGTGGGCATGCGCCCGGCCTGCTTTTTCAACTGTCCCCCCACCGGTTCTGAGTCCGGCGGTGTCTATCAGGTTGACGGCAAACCCTTCCAGATCAATCCACTCTGAAAGATAGTCGCGGGTTGTTCCGGGAAAAGGATTGACCAGAGCTCTCTCCTGCCGCAATAATAGATTGAATAAAGAGGACTTACCTGCGTTGGCACGCCCGCCGATGACTACTTTGAATCCTTCTCTTATAATCCTCCCGCCCCGGTAGCTGTCCGCCAACTCCTTGACTCTGTCAATGAGATGATCGATCATCTGTTTCAGCTTTATACCGGGTGCCAATTCTATCTCTTCCTCACCAAAATCGATTCCAGCTTCCACCTCAGCTGCCACATTGACCAAGTCCTCTCTCAACTGTTCAATATGACGCGAATATGCTCCGAGCAGATGCTCCCTACTAGCTTGATAAGAATGTTCCGTATCGGCGGCAATGATCTCTGCCACAGCTTCGGCTTTGGCCAGATCGATATTACCGTTGAGAAACGCCAGGCGGGTGAACTCTCCCGGTTCTGCGGGACGCGCTCCGGCATTAACCAGTTCCTGCAAGATCAACCTTACAATCTGCCGACCACCATGACAAAAAACCTCTACCTGTTCTAGCCCTGTGTATGACTTTCCTTTCGGCATATACACGGCCGTGATCTCATCAATCGTCTCACCAGCGGCGGATACAAACGATCCGTAGTGCATCACGAACGGCTTCAGGGGAACAGATTCCCGTGTATGGACAAAAAATTTCTTCAGGTAATAGCGACTATGCCGCCCGGCCAGACGAACAGCGGCAATGCCGCCTTCACCCGGAGGGGTTATGATAGCGACAATCGTGTCATCGTCGCTGCTGCGGTTCTTTCTGCACATTGTCTCACGCCACCTGCACCTGTGGCTTTTTCTTCCGCCGGAACACAAAGTAGTCCAGCAGTGAAAACAGGGAGAAACATGTCCAGTATAGTACCAGTCCGGCGGCGAATCGGTAGAAGATGAAGCCCATGAAGATCGGCATGATATACAGCAGTGCCTTCTGCTGCTGACCGCCGGCCATAGTGAGTTTCTGCGAGATGAACTGCGTGACCACCATCAGCACCACCAGAATGATATAGGGATCCATGATCCCGGTTGCCCCTCTGGAGAGATCCGTTATGAACCAGACGAATGGCGCGTCACGCAGAAGAATGGTTGAACGAAAGACGGAAAAGAGGGCGAAAAAGAGCGGCATCTGGGGAAGAATCGGCAGGCAGCCCGAGAGGGGATTGACGCCGTGCTTCTTGTACATCTTCATCATTTCCTGGTTGAGTGCCTGCGGGTTCTTCTTGTGCTTCTCCTTGAGCTGTTCGATCTTCGGTTGTAACTCTTTCATGGCATTCATTGACTTGAATGATTTCAGTGACAGGGGCAGTGTGACGATCTTGATGAGGAAAGCGAACAGGATAATAACCACACCGTAGTTCGGAAGCGCCGTGTGCATCTTCGGTAACACCCAGATAATGGCAATTGCGAATGGTTTGATTATCCAGCCAATCACCGGGGTAGTGCCGATCCCAAGCATGTCTTCCAGCCCGACTTTGTATTTGGACATCAGGGTGTAGTCAAGCGGCCCGACGAATATGGTGAAGCGATCGTTTATGCTGCTGGCGCTGGCAAAGGGCATATCCATGCCGGCGGTGATCTGTCGCACTTTGGTTTTTCCATCCGGTGTGTGCTGCTCCTGTTCTATTCCCCGGGCGGATACGGCCTCCGCCTCCCTGTCCTGGGGTATCATGACGGCTGCGAAGTACTTGGCCCGGATACCCAGCCAGCTTGTGTTGCCGTCCTCGTGCTGGTTTAACCGGCCATCATCATAGTCATCCAGGTCCAGACGTGACCCGGAGCGCATTGCCACCGCTTCCATAGCCTCGTAGTCCGTGTTGGGATCCGGTTCAGTCACGCCAAGAGGGGTTCCCCAGGTAAGAGAGTAACGTCGTTCAAAACCGAACGCTTCTGTATGGCTGACCTGCAGCTGAAGATCGTAGTGGTACTCATCCGGATAGAATACGTAGGTTTTGATTATCTGGCCACCATGAGCCGCTGCGTAGGTGTACAGCACCTCCAGGGGTTGTCGGGTGACATTGTATGTCCCTGGTTGGAAGTTACACTCGTAATTCAGAGACGATGTCTGGTAGGTTCCTCCGGCGAAGCTCACATCCGGCGTGGCAATAGAGGCGTCCGGAAGCATTTCAATCGGCTTTCCATTGCGATAAGTATACTCGTTTAGCTCTATCGATATCGGCCCACCGCCGTGACTGGAGAGAGTCACCGTGTACTTTTCGGTCCTGACAACTATAGTATCGGCATCCGTCACCTTGGTAACGACCCGGGGCGTGTCAATCATGGTTTCAGGCAATGCCGCGCTAGGCATCTCCATCCGCTGGATCGTTGTTTCCGGGGGTTGAACGACTTGGGCTGTGGTATCCGTTGCCGGAGTCTCTGTCTCTGCCGGCGGGGTTGGTTCGACAAAGCCGAGACGCTCCAGAATCTGCCAGTAAAAGATGATAATGACGAGAAGAATGATGATTATTGGGATGGTTTTCTTATCCAATCCTGACTTCCTTGCCTATCTAATCTTATGGTTGCTCGACGTAGTTATGGCGCCGGCTATTCAACCGGGTCGTAGCCCCA
>JAOZPL010000270.1:0-2545 GCA_029932795.1 Candidatus Zixiibacteriota bacterium
TCTTTTTCCCCTGCCCGACCAATTTGAGAAAACTGTCCAGCGACTCCCGGGGAAACAGAGCATAGATGGTATCGCCGCTCTCGATACGCGTGTTGCCGTCGGGGATCATACCAACACCCTGGCGATCGATGGCCGGGAATAGAATCACCGAGGGCTTGATCTCCTCGCGTACCTGACGCGTTGTTTTGCCGGCCAGCTCCATATTCTCCCTGACTCTGTAACCACGCAGCAATATCCGCCCATCCTCAAAATTCGCCGACTCCACCGCGTGCGGTGTGTCGATATACTGGAGCACGTTATCGACCATCACTTTCTCCGGATGGATGACCGCCGTGACCCCGAGTTTGGTGAGGTCAAACGACGAATCCTCGACCACGTATTCCCTGGCCCGCAGCCGGGCAATCCGTTGGACGACGCCATACTGAGCGGCCACAGCGCAGACAACCATGTTCACTTCGTCATTCGGCGTCACCGCCAGGACCATATCAGCCTCTTCAATGCCAGCTTCTTTCAGAAGTTGCGGCGAGGAACCGGAACCGGTCAGGATTTGCAGATCATGCTTTTCAGCAAGCTGAGCGCTGAGTTCGGGATCGGCTTCGATCATGGCAAGGTGATGCTTGTCCCGGAGTAACTTCTCCGCCAGCGCTGATCCGACAACTCCGGCACCAACGATTATAATCCGCATGACAGTTCTATTCTCACCTGATTGATTTCAAGATGGCTAGCCATACTACTTATCGGTCAAACTGTCAAACAAATAATCTGATAATCAAACCACGGGCAATCTATTTGTTCCCAACAGTTCCATACGGGCTGGCACTGCCAATAGAAAAGCCGGCGTTTACGCCGGCTTCCCAGCATGATCCGTATGTCGATATTATCAGATACCGTAGATCTCACCGTATTTCTCGCTCATGTAATCCATGAGTGGCTTGTGCGAAAGCGGTTCACCGGTTACTTTCTCGCACAGTTTGTTGGCACGATAACGCTGTCCCTGACTGTGAATGTTCTTCCGCAGCCAGTCAAGCAACCCCCTGTAGTTACCCTCCTCAAACTGCCGCATGAGGTTCGGGATGTCCCTTGTCGCTTTGGTAAAAAACTGCGCCGAGTAGAGATTACCGAGGGTATAAGTAGGGAAATAGCCAAGATACCCGATAGACCAGTGGACATCCTGCAGACAGCCATTGGCATCGTTGTCCACCTCGATACCGAAGTATTTCTTGAAGCGGCTGTTCCATTCCCCGGGCACATCGGCCGGTTTCAGATCGCCGCTGATTAACGCCCGTTCCAGTTCAAAACGAAGCAGGATGTGCAGATTATAGGTCGCCTCGTCCGCTTCGACCCGGATGTAAGAGGGCGTGACATAGTTTATGGCGCCGTAGAAATCGTCGAGGCTGACACCATCCAGCGACTCGCGGAATATCCGTTTGGCCTGCGGCAGAAAATAAACCCAGAACTCCCGGGAACGGCCGACCTGGTTTTCCCACATGCGTGACTGCGACTCATGAATCCCCAGCGACACCGCCTCACCCATTGGCATCCCGAAATGCTCTTTCTTTTCAAGCCCCATCTCGTACAGGGCGTGACCCACCTCGTGCATGGTGCCGAAAAGTGCGTCGTTCAGATGCTTTGGGTTGTAACGCGTTGTAATGCGGGTATCGCCGGGGCCAAAACCGGAAGTGAACGGGTGAGTGGTGATATCCAGCCGCCCAATGCCGAAGTCGAATCCGATCGCCCCGGCCACCATCTCGTTAAACAGCTTTTGCCGCTCAATATCGTACTCCCGCTCAACGATAGAGACATCAGGTTTCTTTGGTGCCTCCTTGATTCGGGCAACCAGGTCCACCAGTTCGCCCCGGAGTTTGGCAAACACGTCCGCAATATCATCAGTAGTGGCACCCGGCTCATAGTCGTCCAGCAGGGCGTTGTATGGCTCTCCCTCGTAACCGTAAGCCTCGGCCTTCTGCTGGAGAAGACGGACAACTTTCTCCAGCCAGGGCTGAAAAGCCTTGAAATCGGATTTCTGTCGGGCGGCGGCCCATTCCCCTTCGGCTCGCGATGTTGTCCGGGTCAGTTCCTCGACCAGTTCCCTGGGCAGCTTGGTGTCCTTGTCGTAGCGATGACGGATCTCACGGATGTTCACTGCCTCAACCGACTCGGGATCCTGGGTCAGCTTGGAACCCTCGGTAATCGACAGCAGCTCACCTATTCGCGGGTCAGTGAATTTCTCATGTTCCAGCCCGGCCAGGTAGCCGCGCTGCTCGGAGCGAAGTTCGGCCCCGCCGCGCGGCATATAGGTCCGTTCTTCCCAGGCCAGCACCGCGTGACAGGACTGAATCAGGAAGACCTCTCGCTGTCGTTTTTCCAGTTCCTTGTAAGCCTCTTGAGGGGACATTGAAGACTCCTTTATCTGTTACAACCTCAATTGCCAGCTTTCAGCCATTATCGAACCGTGAAGATAGGCAAGAACCTCCGGAAAAGCAACAGGGGGGAATCCTGCAAATTAAAGCTATAACCCAAAGTTGCACAATGCCTCCAGAACAAT
>JAOZPL010000270.1:2555-3446 GCA_029932795.1 Candidatus Zixiibacteriota bacterium
ACATTGAAGACTCCTTTCTCTGTTACAACCTCAATTACCGGCTTTCAGCCATTATCGAACGCATTAAGATAGGCAAGAGGTGCGGGAAAAGCAACAGGGGGGTAGGGATGATTCAATAGCTCATGGTCATCCAAGCTATTCCTTTGCCACTTACCTATTGTAGTACTTTACTTGCTTTCCCGATCACTTTCGAGCAGCTTTATCATGTTTGAAACAAGACAATGAAGGTTGACCAAGCTGTGAAACCATCGGAGCGCAAACGTTGGAGTCGCGAGGAGTTGATTGTTGCTTTTAACCTTTATTGCCGAACACCCTTTGGGAAACTTCACCGGTCGAATCCCGAGATAATCCAGTTTGCCAAGTTGCTTGACAGAACACCAAGTGCACTGGCTATGAAACTTGTCAACTTCGCTAGCCTCGACCCTATACACCGAGCACGAAATGTAAGGGGCCTGAGTAACATCAGCATAGCAGACCGAGAAGTGTGGGAAGAATTCCACTCGGATTGGGAAGAGTTAGCTGCGCGGAGCCAAGCGGCCATGGAAAATCTGACCGCTTTGAAGCCAAGTGCACACACGCCGCTGCCAGAGAGCATGATAGAGACACAAAGGACCGAGACGGTCGGTTCAGCCCGCGTTCGACTAGTCCAGGGCTTCTTTCGTGCAGCTGTTTTGGCAGCCTATGATGCCCAGTGTGCCATCTGCCGGCTTGGTTTACCCGAATTGCTGGTCGCCAGTCACATAATACCATGGAGCAAGGATGCCAGAAGAAGAGCTGACCCAACAAACGGCTTGGCCCTCTGCGTACTGCACGATAAGGCTTTTGATATCGGCCTTATAAGTCTTGATGATTCTCATAGAGTGCTCCTGTCTCCACGTGCAAAATTGGAGA
>JAOZPL010000271.1 GCA_029932795.1 Candidatus Zixiibacteriota bacterium
AGCCGCTCCATGCCGTGTATAAAAGGTCTATACTACCGACAGTGGAGCGGCTTGTCAGGGAGGCGAATTCGTTTTTGCCGGACCTGTTCAACTGTGTGAACGTTCGTTATTTTGATGAACGTGACCTGTCACATATACCGGACTATCAGCTCTCCTTCGTCAGTTTGAACAGTGCCGAGGCAGTCTCACTATATAAACCGCATCTTGATAATCTCTAAAACCGGCTCTCAAGTCCGAAGAAAACGCGGCGGCCGGGCATCGGATAGTATCTCTCCTCTTCGTAGTTCCGATCGAAGACGTTTCTGATGTTAACCGACAATTTCAATTGCGGCATCACCATGTAACTTGCTTTGAGGTGGGCCAGATAGTAGTCCCGCATCGTCATTTCGTAGGTGTCGGCCCGGTCAGCAACGTATTGTCCGGTGTGGCTGATCTCAAAACCCAACTCGCTGATGTAGGTTATGCTGTAGTCGGTCTTGTTCCTCGGGGTCCAGGATCGCCTGACTACCGGGTCCTTGTCATAAGCGTCAAGGTAGGTGAAACTCACTGATGCTGTGATTCCGACATCGCTCGAGAACCGCACTCCCGTCTCGACGCCTTCCAGAAGAACCTCATCGATGTTCATGTACAAACTGTCACGGCTTACGCGGTCGATGAGATCATTGATGTCGTTTCTGAAATAGTCCTGGGTGAGACTGAATCCATTCTCGAAGGTAATTCGGTAACCGATTTCGAATTTTATGGCCTGTTCCGGTTTGAGATCCGGGTTCCCAGAAACCTCAGCGTAAAGATGAGACAGAGTGGGAAAGCGGGTTGCCCGCGAAGCGGCCAGATGGACACTCAACCGTTCATCAGGGGTGAACCGCACCCCTGCATAGGGATCAAGAGAGCCAGTGGAGGCATTGACAGCGTCGGCTTCGTTGCGATTGTAGGACGCCCCGATGTCGATTGATCCCTGATCGGAGAGGTTGAACAGGAACTGGGTGAAGACGGAACCGGAGACAGCATCGCTGTAAAGCCAGTCGTCACCTGTATTTCCCTGCCGGTCGATGCCGTCAATTCTAAGATTCAGGCCGAAGGTGTTGTCTATTCTCTCGCTCAGCTTGTATGTGAAAGCGAACCGGCTGCCAACATCAAAGCTGTCGTGGAAGCTGTTGAACTTTACGTAGTCTTCGGAGTAGGTATCATCTCTATACCGTATCAGCCGGTTCTTGGCCACGTCGTAGTACAGCTTGCCTCTCCACGTTAATCTGTCGCCGAGAAAGCCGTTACTGCTGATGTCCAAGTAGTATCTTCGCCAGTCCGGGAACCGGTCATATCTCGGTTTATCAATTTCGGTGGCGACGGGTAATCCTCTTTCAGAATTGTGGTAACCGGTGGAAAAGGACAGGACCGTCCCGTTCTGCAGTGTGTAGTTCAGTTTGCCGTCGATGTTGTAACTGCGATAGGAGGATGTATCCCGCAGGCCGCCATCTTCGCGGTCCGTTGGTTCAAAATCGTCAGACAGGTTCCACCCATCCGAAGCAGCATATCCAAGGGAGAGCCAGTAGTCGAGATTGCCACGGGCTGCTCCGAAGTTGATATCAGCGTCGTAAGTGTCGTTGGCACTGACGGAAAGTCTTACTTCCCGCAGGCTGGCGCCTCTTATACGTTTGCTGACCAGATTAACGAGGCCTCCGAGAGTATTGGCTCCATAGACGGCAGCCGCCGGACCTTTGACTACCTTAATTTTTGAGATATTACTTATTGGGATCATGTTGAGGTCGGTCTGACCATAATAGGGCATGTTGATTGGCCGACCGTCCAGCAGGATCAGTGTCTCCCGCCCCTGGAAGCCCCGTATCTGCAGGCGGGATTCTCCCTTGGTGCCGGTGGTTGTCACCACCCCGGGGGCGGAATTGAGAGCTGTTTTGACTGTCCTTGTGCCGGCCAGTTTCATGTGGAGGCTGGTGATCTCGCTCACCGAGGCTTTGGGGGTGTCCTTTTTACCCTTGACCACCATAATCTCGCCCAGATGAAAGACCGGTATGCTGTCCTGGTCCTCGGTTGCCGTTGCACTTGCTGACTCGGCGTATGAAGGGGAGACACCGGTTATTCCGATGAGGGCTGTGATTGTAGTTGTAATGAATATCATGTGATATATACGCTTGATCATTGACGTACTCCTTTTTCAGTGCAGTACGTGCTTAAGCAGGGCAGATCATATGGGTAGAGGGCGGTTGTCGCTGGCTGGCCGGTCCGCTCGTACGAATGAAGCGATACAGCAGATGGGGGATATGGGGTAAATCGTAATCCGGTGAGATTCAGATATTTCATGACCTTTCCAAGCACGGGAGGCCGGAATGTTTCCGTTCCGACCCTGTCGGCCGGACGGCCCTGGCGTGCGCTTTAGGCCGTCCGGCTCGGTCAGAGTTTTGTTTATATCGGCTATTTGCTGACTTTTATTTCAATTTCCTTCGGTTCGTCGTCGAGCTTCAACGAAGAGACCATGCCTAAGACAGTGTTGCCGATTACCGACATGGCGAAGTTGTTAAGCTCGACCTCCTTGCCGTTGACAAGAATCTTGACTTCTCTATGGTCCATGGCCATCACACTCTTATCAGAAGCGCTCCCGCTACCCAGAAACAGGCGGAAACGGCAATAG
This sequence comes from Candidatus Zixiibacteriota bacterium, assembly GCA_029932795.1. Classification (GTDB taxonomy): domain Bacteria; phylum Zixibacteria; class MSB-5A5; order GN15; family FEB-12; genus JAOZPL01. Next base: position 2,645 of record JAOZPL010000271.1, read on the forward strand.
TGCCACTGGCAAACGCGGCGTGGTGCACTTCAATAAAGCGTTCAAAACGAGTCAGGCTGATCTTGCTCAGCCACAGCGCCACTGCGAAGCCAAGAACGCTGGCCAATGCAGCTGCGGAACCGGTCACGAATGACCATTGGAACAATCCGTTGACACCTCGATCAAGCCACCAGTGATTCTGGAACAGGTAAGCCTGGGAGAACGAGAAGCTCAGGCTGTTGACATAGCTGGCGGCGACTACAAGGCCAGCCAACGGCAGCGCCTTGTGCAGCCAGCCTCTATTCTGCGCCATGGAGAAGAATATCTCCAGGACTATTGCCTGCCCGATCACACCGGCTAACTGACACATAAACAGTGTCGGCAGGCCGAGAAACTTGAAGCCGGCGGCAATCAGGCCAATAGCCAGGGTGCTTCCCATCCTCGGCAGGACGAAGCGGGCATATGAGAGAACCAGGAGCGACACCAGGGCCAGCACGACAGAGCGGGAAATGAAAGTACCGGTGCCAGTCATTGAAGACGTCACAATCGCTTCCAGTCCGCCCCAGACGGAGCCGAAGAGGATAACACCCAGGATCAGTTTCTTTTTGTCTTTCATAGAGTGTTTTTCCTCCTTAGAAGAGAATCTGTACCTGTGCCACGATTAGGTCGTTGTCAATCTCAGTTCCTTCTTCCATCTTGTGGATATAGTTCAGGTAGAACATGGAGTTGAGCCCTTCAAGGTAGTAATTGACACCGCCGGTGATCCAGGATTCGCCGTTATCATCAACGTCAGTGTCGGGATCGTAATAATCGTAACGAACC
>JAOZPL010000272.1 GCA_029932795.1 Candidatus Zixiibacteriota bacterium
GTGTGTTTGGACAGGTCGCTGGAAGGTTTCTTTGGGAGGTAACGGTATGGTGTATGCCAAACCACGTCGTTTTCTAATCATCGGTCTGAGTATCATTGCTACCGTCGGCGTCGCCTACATACTGGGCACTCAGGCTGGCAACCTGATGAGGGACAATAAAGCAAAGAATTACGACCTTGCCCGGCGAATGCGTACCAGACAGATACTTGACAGGATGGGCACCATCAATATAGGTGACACTCTTTCCGATTATAGCTTCGAGGATGTCGACGGCAACTGGTTTCATTTATCTGATCTGCTTTCTGACAGGACGGTAATAACCTTCCTGGATCCAGGCTGTGCCCCGTGCATCGTTGAGCTTGAGCAGATGCAGACTGTAGTAACTGACACTTCCGACTTTCGCTACTTTCTCCTGGTTTCCAGCACAGGTCCTGACATACTTCGGGATTTCAGAGAGGAGCTGGGCATGTCCTGCCGAATCCTGTTTGACAAGGATGAGGCGTTTGAAAACGATCTCAACGTCACCAATCACCCGTTTAATCTGATGGTCAATCGCTCACGCGTGATTGTGGACATAGTCGCCAGCGGGCTTTCTGCCGATGATTTCGAGGAAATCATAGCTTTCAATAGAGACGTCAAAGAGACGGGTGTAGTACCGGGCCGGAAATCGCAAGCAGAATAGAAAGGAGGTAAGACCCAATGATGAAACATCAACTGGCTGTCGGATTCGGATGTCTGTTTATCTTCGTCTTCGTTTTCTTTGCAGTATTCACAAGTGCCGTGTACGCCGGCCCCCCTAGCGGTTGGGTGTGTTGTTCCTATTATCCACCGGGATGCGAGGTCAGTTACGGCTGCGAGTTTTGGGAAGGTGGATTTCTTCTAATACCTTGCGGTTACTGTGGCAACCCCCCGCCGGGATGCTCTCATTGTTATACGTCATGCGGTAGATGTCAGTGGTAAGGCGAAATAGGATTAAGCCTGCGGTAAAGGAAGACGAAGCGTAGGTGACCCTTACCTGTGTCATACCCGCACGCCTGAGCATACGTTACCGGTGTGCGCCGCTAAGCTTCCCGAAACTAGGCTAGGAAGGCCTTGGCTGTGTTACCGGCCCGATACACCCGCTGTTACGCTCGTAGCGGGACTTCTTAGGTGAACAGCATAGTGTCTTACCGCTATCGACGGTTTGTCCTGCTCATTCCCTCACCAGCGGCATGGTCAACAGAGTACTGCAATAAGTGCTGGACAGATTAGCCATTGGTTGCGTCATTGGATGAGGAGGTTTCGCTTCAGGGGAGAGCATCTTGAGTTGGCACAGTGTCGGACGGCGGGTCTCAGGAGATAGCGGCTGAGGACGGCTTGTTATGTCAAGGATACTGAACAGGTTATGTATGCTTTCTTTACCCTTTACCTGCCTTATGTCAGCAGGGGCGGATCTGCTTGCCCGTGATTTGCCTTTGCACGGCGAGCACAGCAGCAGTTCGGCGCGGCCAGGTCCCTTGCTCCATGGAGCCGGACTGCAGCTACCCCAGTCCTCAGGTGGTAACAACAATTACAGCACTTATCGTACGCACATAGCACACAATCAGGGTAACATCCAACTAACCCTGACCAGTTGGGGTAGTTTCGGAGTGCCGGTGACCGGATGGATCGGATGGCCGCCTATGCCGGTAGACACTGGAGTCTCGGACCCCTTCACCGGAGAACAGATATATATGTGCACCTTCCCCGGCAGCAGTGATATCCGTTTCGACCTCTACGCCAGCTTATTCATTGGCGGAGTAGAAACGATCCACGGCATATTCAAGCTTGACACACTGGTTTCAGCAGGAGAATTCCGACCGGACCCGCCACCGCTCGGGGATTTTCGTTACCGAACGACAGATAACCGGCGTGACTATTATTCAAAGGAGGCCTGCTCCGAACTCGATATTATCTGTACCTATTACGACACTGTCACGGATACGGAACTTGTTCAATCGTTCGATCTCTGGGACAGGAGACATCATGTCCCAATGGGCCTGAAAGTAGAGCAGACATCCATGGCCTGGGGCGTTCCCATGCTCGAAGATTTCATCCTGTTCAAGTACGAGATAACCAACATAGGAGAAAAGTATCTGAGCGACTGCTTTATCGGTGTCGAGTACATGGGCTGGGTGCACCACCGGGATCACCCCGCATGGAGTGATGCCTTGACCGGTTTTTTGAGAGCGCATCCGTCGCCGGAAGGATGTGGCCTTGACATCGTCGATATTGCGTATGTGATGGACAATGACGGCGATCCGGTTAACGGTCAGTTTGACTACCGCTCTCCTCTCGGCGCTGTCGGAATAGGGATTCTCTACTCGCCATCAGACAGCGGTATTGTGAACTACAACTGGTGGATCGGTCTGCCGCAAGTAGCAAAGACAGATTCAGGCACTTGGCCGGTGCCTGGGGGTAACTGGGGTCCTCGCAAGCGCAGCACTGCGGACGACCCGTTTCGGTCTACCGGGCTGGAACTGGGCCTCCCCATCGGTGATCGCAACTGGTACTATGTGATGCGCCACCCCGAGTTCGACTACGACCAGATAGCCAGCGCTATCGACCACTCGTTTGACGGCTGGTTGCCACCGCCGGATACCGCCGACGGGATTGCCGACGGTGTTGTAAATAACACTCTCCTTTCAACAGGCCCTTTTGATCTCGCTCCCGGACAGACGGCAGACTTCTCCATTGCCGTGGTTGGCGGTGAAAATGTTCATACCGACCCGACCGCCTATGAGCGGCTGTTTCAACCACAAAATCCCTGGCCGTTCTATAACCAGCTCGATTTCTCGGACCTGGCCCTCAACGCCCGCTGGGCCAGGTGGGTCTATGACAACCCCGGCATTGATACCGACGGCGACGGCTACTTCGGCGAGTACCTCATGTGCGACGGCGATACTTTCTGGTACGAAGGGGACGGCATCCCAGATTTCCGCGTTGATTTCCGTCCTCCAGCGCCGGAAGTCAGAGTCATCACCTCGACCGGCAAGCTGGTAATCCGCTGGAACGGCTACTACTGTGAGACAAACGTCGACCTCATTACCAAAGTGAAAGATTTCGAGGGGTATCGCGTGTATGTCGGTCTCGACAGCCGTCGCTCCAGCCTGTCGCTCCTATCATCATATGACCAGGAGGACTACAACAGATACACATATGTCGAGCTTCCCAACGGCCTGTTCAGGTGGTCCTGCGACGAACTGCCGTTCACCCTCGATTCACTGAAAATACTCTACGACAACCCGGACTTTCAGCCGCTTGTCTATACTCGTCAGAATCCCTTGGATTATAACGACACGCTTTACTACTTCACCAAACAGGATTTCAACATGTCCGATCTGGAGAACCCCCGAGAAATTCACAAGGCCTACCCGGACGCCGTCGATCCCGGCCCGGATACCTCCCTCTGGACAGAAGACGATCT
>JAOZPL010000273.1:0-2494 GCA_029932795.1 Candidatus Zixiibacteriota bacterium
CGGGGGCCGCCTGCGAACTACACCGGGCCAAAAAGAAGGTCATGCCTGAGATTATGATTCCGTTGGTTGGTCACGTCAATGAGTTCAAGAACCAGAAGGAACTGGTGGTGCATGTGGCCAACGAAGTGATCACCAAAGCCAAGGCAAAGGGGTTGCAGTACTCAATTGGTACCATGATTGAGATCCCTCGCGCGGCTCTGACTGCCGACGAGATAGCCCAGGAAGCCGATTTCTTCAGCTTTGGCACCAATGATCTGACTCAGATGACGATGGGTTTCTCCCGCGACGACGCCGGGAAGTTCCTCGGGCATTACATTGATAAAGGGATTCTTACAGAGGATCCGTTCATTTCAATTGACCAGGCAGGCGTGGGGCAACTCCTCAGGATGGGCAAGGAAAAAGGGTGTGCTGTTTCTCCGGAGCTTAAAGCCGGTATCTGCGGTGAACACGGGGGGGATCCGTCGTCCATAGCATTCTGCCACGAGATCGGGCTTGACTACGTCTCCTGCTCACCCTACCGGGTTCCGATCGCCCGACTGGCGGCTGCCCAGGCGGCTATTAGGACGAAGCAGGGGAAGAAGAAGTAAGTCTGCTTGGTAGGGTATTCTACAGTTGAAAGGCCATCGTCATCTGGTGATGGCCTCATTTTTTTGTGGATTCGGAGCAAGGCGGGCTTATCTGAATTGGTTTCGCTTGACTTTTACAGATGATTGTATAATGCTTGCTCGAACAAATAACTGTACGTATGGCTATGTAACTTAAGAAGTGATGGTAAGCTATGAGACACGAACTGGACGGGATATTCAGACCGGCATCGGTCGCGGTTATTGGTGCCTCGACAACTAAGGGGAAGATAGGCCGCGAAATCACTCACAACATTCTGATTGCGGAATACAACGGCAAGGTCTTCCCAGTCAACCCGCGAGCCTCTGTGATCCATTCCATAAAATCGTACTCAACTATTCTTGATGTTCCGGACGCTGTAGATCTGGCGGTGGTGATTGTTTCCAAAAACCATGTTCCCCAAGTGGCTCGGCAGTGCGGAGAAAAAGGTGTCAAAGGGCTGGTTGTTATCTCGGCCGGGTATTCGGAAGTTGGTCCCGAAGGAAAGGCCCGCGAGCAGGAACTAGTGGGCATCGTTCAGGAGTACGGTATGCGCATGGTGGGACCAAACTGTTTTGGCGTGGTTAACACTGATCCGAGCATCAAATTGAACGCTACGTTTGGTAAGACGTTCCCCAAAGCGGGAAAGGTGGGCTTCATCACCCAGTCAGGTGCGATGGGTGAAGCGATAATGAGTGAGGCCAAGGATATTGGACTTGGATTCTCCATTATTGCTTCCATCGGGAATAAGGCGGATATCTCATCAAACGACATGCTGGAGTATCTCAAGAATGATCCGCATACAGATGTTATCCTCCTGTATCTGGAGAGCTTTGGTAACCCGCGCAACTTCACCCGTATCGCGCGCGAGGTTTCCCGGATAAAACCGATAATCGCCGTGAAGTCCGGACGCACAAAGCTGGGTGGAAAAGCAGCCTCGTCACACACCGGTGCTCTGGCCGGAATGGATGTCGGTGTCGATGCCCTGTTTGAGCAAACCGGTGTGATGCGGGTTGACACCGTCGAGGAGTTGTTTGATGTCGCCATGACTCTCTGTGAGCAGCCGGTACCCAAGGGGAATCGAGTAGCCGTGGTCACGAACGCTGGCGGTCCGGGCATTCTGGCTACCGACGCTTTGATAAACAACGGTATGGAAATGCCTTCTCTGGCACCATCAACAGTCAGGGAACTCAAAAAATTCCTTCCCTCGGAGGCATCCTTTTCCAATCCTATGGATATGGTGGCGGGTGCCGGAGGTGAGGAGTTTCGAAGGACACTCAGTGCGATAGATGCCGACAGAAGGTACGACACGATTATCCCGATCTGTGTGCCGTTGGTTACCACTGACGAACTCGATGTAGCTACAAACATCCACGCCGCCCTTGAAGGTACCAAGAAAACTGTCCTGGCATGCATCATGGGGGCGGGAGAAGGCTCGAAGGGAACCAAGTACCTCAAGTCAAAGGGGATTCCGGTCTTTATATTTCCAGAGGCGGTGGCGAAAACACTGGCTATTATCTCCGGCTACAGGGAATGGCTGGATCGTCCCCGAGGCCGGTTCAAGACTTTCAAGGTCGATTCTGAGGCTGTTCAGAAAGTTATTGACCGGACACTTGACGGTCGGGATGGTGCCATTGTCGGCGAGGACGCTGTTGAGATTCTGACGGCGTATGGCATCCCGGCGGCTGCCTACCAGTATGCCTTTTCAGCCAAAGAAGCCCTTTCGATTTCCAAGAGGATAGGTTACCCCGTTGTAATGAAAATTGCCACGCCGCCGGTTTTGCATAAGACCGAGGTTGGAGGGGTTATGGTTGATCTCCGCTCCGATGCGGAGGTTCGGGGTGCTTTCCAGGAGCTCAAGCAACGTGTTGGCCGGCTGAAAAAGGGTGAG
>JAOZPL010000273.1:2504-3443 GCA_029932795.1 Candidatus Zixiibacteriota bacterium
CCATCGATCCCTCGTTTGGACCTTTGATGATGTTCGGGCTGGGAGGCATCTATGTCGAAGTGATGAAAGATGTAGCCTTCCGGATTAACCCTCTGACCGATATGGGTGTCCGGGAGATGATTAAGTCGCTTCGTTCTTATCCGCTGTTGAGAGGTTTCAGAGGTGCGGCTCCCGTGGAACTGAAAATCTTGGAGGAAACACTTCTCCGGCTCTCGCAACTGGTGAAGGATTTTCATTGCTTCTCGGAAATTGATATTAACCCGTTTATCTGCTCGCCGGAGCCGGGGAGTTGCAAGGCGGTTGATGCTCGGTTTATTGTGAAGCAGAATCCGGTTTAAGGTTGACTGGAAATCTTACGATCGTTGCCATATTGTAAAGAGTTAGTCCAGGTACCGGTTGCATCGAGGCTAATGCTAAGAGATGACCGGGGAAGGAGGTACTGAATGCGGTGTGAGCTGAGATCGATAGCTATCTGGCCGCTCATTAAAGTCTCTTTTTTCCTCAATGGTATAATCGGGTTCGTTTATGGTCTGCTCAACGCCCTTGTACTGGCCTTTTTCCTGTCGTTTTCTTCGGCCTTTCCGATTCCCGAAATGTGGGCGGAACCTATGGGGTTTTCAATGGGTTTTCTCTTTATCCTTTTCCCCATAGTGATGGCGGTCGGTGTGGCCGTCTTTGGCACAATCTTTTGTGTTCTGTTCGGACTTATCTACAATTTAATCACTCGCGTCGTCGGCGGTTATGAATTCGATCTGCCGCCCGTGGGTGCGCTCGACAACGTGCGACCAATCCAAAAGCCGATCGCTACCCAGGTATCAGCATCTGGCCCGGCTCCTCCTCCTCCCCCGCCACCACCGATTCCGAAGTCAGCACCGCCAGACAGGGCTGAGGGCGAGGCTCCGGGGGGTGAGATCGGCTAGGCCACCGGATTTGAGTTCC
>JAOZPL010000274.1:0-636 GCA_029932795.1 Candidatus Zixiibacteriota bacterium
GCCCGTCTGCTGGTAAATCTCGTCTCTACCGCCAGTGGAGGCGGGACATTCCTGGATCCATTCGCAGGGGTCGGCGGGATCGTTCTGGAGGCCCTCGAAAGCGGTTATCGGACTTTCAGTTCTGACATCGATCCTGCGCTGTGCTATGGGTTATCTCACTTAGGAGCGCTTCATTGTGTTGCGGACGCGCGCAATCTTCCGTTCCGAACATTGACGATAGACGCTGTTGCCACAGAACCGCCTTATGATAAGCAAACTGGAGACCTGGTGAGCGATGCTTTGGTGGAGATGTGCCGCGTTCTGAGGAGAGGTGGCAGGATAGCGGTAATGTGTGCCGACTGGCAGGCGGAGGGATTGTGGCGGATGAGTGCAGCCCTAGAGTTGACGACTCTGCTTGATTCACCCATAAACCGTAAGGGCGTGAGCTGTGTGGTGTTTATGTGGCAAAAGACGACCTGAGAAGGAGGAAAAAATGGAATATCGGACGCTGACGGGGACGGGAGCGACGGTTTCGGCGCTTCTCTATATCGCGACGGAGACCAATCCCAATTATCTGGGACCGGCCTCTCTGGAGGAAATCGCCCGCCAAATCGGGGAAAGCCACGGGCCCTCGGGGTCGAATATCGAATACCTCGT
>JAOZPL010000274.1:646-1755 GCA_029932795.1 Candidatus Zixiibacteriota bacterium
TCAGGTGGATGAATCTGAGGCTATCAAAATGGTGCATCGAGCACTGGATGCTGGCGTCAATTTCATCGACACGGCGGACAAATACAATGACGGCGTTTCAGAGGAGATACTGGGTAAAGCTCTGAAGGGAAAACGGGACGGCATCGTACTTGCGAGCAAAGTCCGAAATCCGATGGGAGAGTATGAACTTAAGGATGTCGGACTCACCCGGTGGCATATTCTCCGGGGAGTGGAGGCAAGCCTTAAACGGCTGAATACGGATTGCCTTGACATCTACTATCTCCATCAGCCAGATTACAATACGCCGCTGGAGGAAAGCCTCACCGCGTTTGACCAGCTTGTGCGTCAGGGCAAGGTGATGTATATCGGGATGTCTAACTACGCCGCCTGGCAGGTGTGTCATGCTCTGTGGATGTGCGACCGGAATCATCTCATTTCGCCGGTGGTCAACCAGTGTGTCTACAACCTCCTGACCAGGGGGATCGAGCAGGAATTCCTCCCCTTCTGCCGCGAATTCAATCTAGGGCTAACGGTATACAACCCTCTGGCAGGTGGAATGTTGACAGGAAAGCACACTCCCGGTAAGCTACCAACGGAAGGCACGCGTTTCCAGTTGAATGAGGCGTACTATGAAAGATACTGGCGGGAATCCAATTTCAACGCGGTAGCGGAACTGATGGAGGTTGCCAGACAAGCGGGCAAGAAACCCGTTGAGCTTGCGCTTCAATGGCTCGCCGCCCAGGACGTTGTGGATTCTATAATCATCGGGTTCAGCAAGATGGAGCATCTGGAGGAGAATCTCTCCGCATGGGCGGGGAAATTGGATGAGGATACCCTGAAGGCATGTGATGAAGTATGGAGTAAGATTAAAGGCGGTAGTTTCCAGTATAATCGGTGAGAATAGCAGTATACCACCATGCCCAGGCGCTCAAAATCTCCGTTGGCACATATAGGCTCGATTGGAAAGATAGCTTCCGGTCTCATTCTACCTATTCTGGTGGGGTTCTTTCTGGGTAACTATCTGGATAAGCGGTTCAATCTATCCCCCTTGATGACCTTACTTCTTCTGATACTGGGCGTTGCGGCTGGGTTTGGATGGCTCTATAAGG
>JAOZPL010000274.1:1765-3443 GCA_029932795.1 Candidatus Zixiibacteriota bacterium
GGCGTCAACTCATGGTGAGGATAATGGATGATAGATGCCCGATATATGACGATGAGAGGGTTGATGATTTCGCAGGGCTGAAAGTGATCCAGAAGATCGATGGCCCGCGTTTCTCCCTGGATGCGGTGTTGCTTGCCCGATTTGCCACTGTGAAGAAAGACGACATGATAGCTGATCTGGGGGCTGGCGGCGGAATAGTTTCCCTCATCCTGGCAAAGACCACTCAGGCGGTGAAGATTATAGGGATCGAAATCCAGGGCGAGCTGGCCGATCTAGCGCGCAGAAACGCCGTTCTGAACCATCTGGAGGACAAGATCGAAATTCTGGAGGATGATCTGCGGAAAATGGCAAACACTCTACCTGCGGGGCAGTTCGATCTTGTAGTGTCCAATCCGCCTTACAGACGCATAGGTGATGGGCGTATCAATCCCAATCCGTTGAAGGCCATCTCTCGGCACGAGGTCAAATGCGTGCTGAATGATGTCTTGCAGGCAAGCTTTCACTTACTGAAGAACCGGGGACGAGTGGCATTTGTATATCGACCAGACCGGATTGCGGATCTCATGACTGGGTGCAGAGAATATCACCTCGAACCGAAAAGAATACAGCCTGTATATCCCGGCATCGACCGGGAGGCCAACCTCGTTTTGCTTGAGGCAGTCAAAAACGGCCAGGCGAATCTGAAAGTGTTGAAGCCGCTGATCGTTTCCGGCCACCAGATACCAGATTTTAATGACTCATAGATCTCGGAAGGAGTGATGCTCTACGTCCTGAAAGGCGCGGGATTCAAGCTTGACAATGAACTCAAAGACTGATAGCATTTATGCGATTGAATCAGAATCCGTTTGAAAGGAGAGATCGGATGAGATACAGCGCCTCATCAGGAAGACGCGAATTGATCAAAAACCTGCTGTTCTTTATATTCTTTCTTTACCTCTTTTTCGTGAGCATTGAACTGATAGGCACGGCTTTCAAAGGGTTCGGCGGTGGGTTCGCCGAACGGCTTATCTCCACTACCTCCAACCCTCTCGTGGGGCTTTTCATAGGGATATTAGCCACCAGTGTCGCACAAAGCTCCTCGCTGACCACCTCTGTATTAGTCGGGATGGTTGCCGCCGGAACAATGTCCGTTCGAAATGCCATCCCTGTTGTCATGGGAGCCAATATTGGCACCACCATCACCAATACGATAGTGGCGATGGCTCACGTAACCCGTAAGCAGGAGTTCAGAAGAGCGTTCAACGGCGCGATAGTGCATGACTTCTTCAATTTCCTGAGCGTACTGGTGTTACTGCCGTTACATCTGCTCTTGCAGTTAATATTTGGAAAGGGATTTTTGCAAATTCTGGCAGAAGGACTGGCCGCCGTCTTTGAAAATGTGGGTGGGATGAAGTTTTCTAGCCCGCTCAAGATGATAACCAGGCCAGTTATTGTCCTCCTGCGTGAGCGTTTGTTTCCTGCGATACTTCGTCCGTTTTTCGGGTCTCAGGCTAGTGACACAAAGCTCGCGATACTGATGCTTGTATGCGCTCTGGTGTTGCTTTTCCTTGCCTTGAAGTATATGACCAGGTTTATGAAATCCGCCCTTATGGTTAAGATAGAGAACCTTTTTGACGCGTATCTATTCAAAACAGCCATAAGGGGCTTTGCGGTAGGAGCGGTTCTCACCGCTGTGATT
>JAOZPL010000275.1 GCA_029932795.1 Candidatus Zixiibacteriota bacterium
CTCCGGAGTGGCCGTGCTGATGGAGTTGGCCAATATGCTTGCCGCGAAACCGCCGCGCAGCAACGTCGATATTGTCCTGGTCGACGGCGAAGACTGGGGGAAACCCATCGATCATGACTATTATCTCCTCGGTTCCAGGTTTTTCGCTCGGTCCGGAATACGCGGCAAGTACTACTTTGGCATTGTGATCGATATGATCGGTGACAGCAAGCAAGAGATATTCAGGGAGACATACTCGCAGACGTACAATCTAAAGCTGAATGACTTCGTCTGGAACACGGCTGCCGAACTAGGCGTTGTCTCTTTCCATGACAGCGTCAAACATACTGTAATTGATGATCATCTTCCGCTTAACGTCGCTGGTGTGCCGACTATCCTGATAATCGACTTCGACTATCCTTTCTGGCATACTGAACTGGACACGCCGGACAGGTGCTCAGCCCAGTCGCTGGCCAATGTTGGCCAGGTGCTGGCAAAGATAGTGTACACCCCTTCATCATGGCCCGAACTCAGATAAAAACACCGCGCGATTTTCCCTCCGTGGAGGAACTGTTGCAGACTTCGGCCTTGCGAAAGGCGGTAGCGGTGCTGCCGCGTCCGGTCGTATCCGATCTTGTGAAAGAGGTGATTGCCTCGTTCAAAGACGAGTTGAAATCGGGAGCGACAGATATCACTCAGCAAGGGGTGCTTTGTGAGATCGAATTGCGGCTGGCTCAGGCCAGGCGGCAGAAAATACAACGCGTTATCAATGCCTCCGGAATCGTCGTGCACACGAATCTCGGCCGGGCACCACTTTCGGAGGCGCTTTTTGAATCCATCAAAAAGACAGTCACTGGCTATGGCAATGTAGAGTATGACATAGAGCGGGGCGTGAGAGGAAAACGTGGTGTTGCCTGTGAGCGCTATCTGGCTTTGCTTGCTGGCGCCGAAAGTGCCACCGTCGTCAACAACTGTGCGGCAGCGCTCTTTCTCATGCTGAACAGTTTCGCCAATCGCAGAAAAGTGATTGTCTCTCGTGGCGAACTCGTGCAAATAGGCGGCGGCTTTCGCATTCCCGATATTCTCAAACGCTCGGGTGCCAGACTGGCTGAGGTCGGGACCACAAACATTACTACCCTTACCGATTATGAGAATGCTATCGACGACAGATCAGCCCTCCTGTTGAAAGTGCATAAGAGCAACTTTGTGCAGTCCGGTTTCAGTGAAGAGGTCCCGCTCAAGCAGCTTGTCACGCTTGGCCGGAAGCACGGCCTTCCCGTATTGAACGATTTGGGCAGCGGTGTTTTTGTCCCTACCGGAGGGCTCCTTGGCTACAGCGAGCCAACCGTTCAACAATCGGTTCGTGCCGGCGCCGATCTGACCTGCTTTTCCGGTGATAAAATGCTTGGCGGGGTGCAGGCAGGTCTGATCGTTGGACGGGCCGAGTTGATTACCAGGATCAAGAAGAACCCGATCTTCCGTACTGTGCGTGTTGACAAGATCGTTTTTGCCGTCCTTGAGAAGATGCTGACAATATATCTCAATGGCTCCTTCCGATCCGACATCAAACTCTGGTCGTTGCTTTCTATCCCTGTTAACGAACTGAAGAAGCGAGCCGCGTACGTGTTGGAGCAACTCGGCGATCCGCCGGCCATCAGTATCCATGAGACAAAGGCCTTTGTGGGGGGCGGGGCTTTGCCGGAAGCGGCGATTCCATCGGTTGGTCTGGTGTTCTCCGGAAAGCTGAAACCGGGCCCGCTGGACAGGCAACTGCGAAGTTTTGATCCGCCGGTGATTGGACGAATTGAAGAGGACCGGTTCATTCTCGATCTCAAGGCTGTGGACCGCGATGATCTTGACCTTCTTGTAAAAGCCATCAGAAAGATTCTTAAATAACCAGGCAGGAAGGGCGCTGATGATAGTCATCGGGACGGCGGGACATATCGACCACGGAAAATCCGCCATTGTCAAACGGCTTACCGGTACGGACCCGGATCGGTTACCGGAAGAAAAAGCTCGTGGTATGACAATTGATCTCGGTTTCGCTTTTTATCGAACACCAGCCGGTTTTGATATTGCATTCGTTGATGTTCCCGGGCACGAACGGTTTGTCAAGAATATGATCGCCGGTGCTGGCGCAATCGATGTTGTCATGCTGGTTGTGGCTGCTGACGACGGCTGGATGCCACAGAGCCAGGAACATTTCCAGATAACCAGGCTGCTTGGTGTGAAGAACGGTATGATTGTGATAAACAAAACCGATCTGGTCGAACCGGACTGGCTGGAATTACTTGAGGAAGAGATTCGCGAGAAAGTGGCCGGTTCATTTCTCACAGGGGCATCTCTTTTCAAGGTGTCGGCAGAGACGGGAGAGGGATTCGATTCACTGGTCAGTTACCTGGACAGTCTTCCCGGCATGGTGTCTATGCGCCGGGACTACTCCAAGGCGCGCTTGTTTATTGACCGTTCGTTCATCCGCCCGGGCATCGGTGGGGTGGTTACCGGTACTCTTCGCGGTGGCAGCCTTTCTGTTGGTAAGATGGTGTCGATCTGGCCGGCGTTGGTGACCGGCAAAGTGCGCACGCTTCAATCCCATGGTGAAGAGGTAACAAAAGTAACGCCGGGTCAGAGAACGGCCATCTCGCTGACAGGCGTGGATAGAGAATTACTGGTCCGCGGGGGTGTTATTTCGGACCGGGTCGACTTGACCTTCTTTGAACAACATCCGGTGCTGGCCCTGTCGGTGAACATCCTGCCTGAATCTCCCGTAGCCCTGTCCGATCGTCGGCGTACTTTGATCATTGTCGGCACTACCGAGATGGAGGGCGAGGTACGCCTGTTTGACCGGAAGGAAATAGCTCCCGGTGGAGAAGGGATAATCTTTTTCAAGCCGGATCACCCTGTTTATGCGTTGGTGTGGGATCATTACATTCTGCGCTTGCCGACACCGATGGTGACCCTTGGGGGTGGTATGGTTCTTGATCATTTTCAGCGCTTCCCTCGTCGCAGGCAACTTGAGGCTCTTGCTTACCTCAAGAAGCGGGTGTCGCAAGTGGTGGCGGACCTGGTTGTGTCGGAGCTGGAGAAACTTTGTTTTGCCCCGGCGGACTGTTTGCTGAATGAAGCAGATCTCCCCTCGGGTGAGATTGCAGATTGTGTGGAGCGTCTTACAAGGGAGGGAACTCTCGGACGCTTCGAAGAACTGGTCTTTCACAAGCAGGTTCTGGCCGATGTTGTGGCACGACTGAAAACGAATATTGCCAGAGAGCTGGATGAAAAACCACACCTGAAAGGTTTACCCCTGGAACGGATTGCGATTCTGGCTTCTTTGTCGGATGAGACGCTCCAGGCAGTTATGCGCTACATGATGGCCGATGGTACCCTGGTCCGGGTCGACGACGAGTATAACCTGACTGGTCGCACTATGTCACTAAAAGGTGTCATTAAGGAAGCCCACGA